>NZ_JAUBRN010000004.1:0-164051 GCF_036701875.1 Microcoleus sp. MON1_C5
GTCGCTTTTATCAACAGGGTATACGGGCTGCAACCCTGATTGCGTCTATCTCCTAAACCTCTTTGTCACCCCCCCAGCCTTGGCACTGAGCTATTTTACCGGGCAGTGACCCGCCGAGTATCTTCGCCATCGCAACGTTTAACAACCGAGTTCGCGATGGATCGGAGTGGTTCCATTACATCATCAGCACGATGTTGTTATGATTTTGTTAAAAGAAATGACGACTCAAAGAGGCAATTATTAGGACTATAAGATTTTGCATCAAAAGTACGGCTCATTTTTCCACTCATCCTTACTTACACCATATTCCAGGTTTATTAAGTACAGTAGCAGCTATATTGTGTGGTACGTGTTATGTAGGGTGCGCCGCTGTTTTATAGTTTAATGGAACTTGCAGATTGTTCATGGCAACGCACCTTACTTACAACAAAATTGTATGTACCGCATATAAATGGAATATGCTGTATCTACTTCAATCTCATCCAAACCTGGTTGAAGATATGTCCCATTCCGCAATAATCTTTGGGATTTCCTAGGCTGATTTCTTTGATGAATTTCTTGCCCATTCCTCTTGCTCAAACGAATTTTACCCTTGATCACCTATTTTCTTCTGCTTAGAGTGACAAAAGAGCGCTAATCCGGCTATCTAGTATATTCCTAAAAATTGCGGTGTTTGAAAGGTTTAGGCTCAGTTTCTCTCTCGAAAGCGTACTGGCATTCGATCTGACGGATAAATTAACAGGTTTTGCTGTAATTCTTCCAGAGAAGAACGACCCTTGACTAACTCCCAATCGAAGTGGCGCACCAATAATGCTAACATCATTGTTCCTTCCAGCATTGATAGATGCTCTCCTAAGCAACGATGCGACCCTGAGCCAAAGTCTATCATTGGCAGTGAACTTGTTTCCTTATTCTTGTCTAGCCAACGTTCGGGCAGAAATTCCTCTGGGTTAGCATAAACTTCTGGATCTCTTCCGGCTGCAAGCATTGACCAGGATACTCTCGTCCCACGCGGAATCACTGTACCATCAATTAGAGTATCCCGTTGAGCCTCCAATGAAGTTGAGCCGGAGGCAACTGAATAAAGGCGTAGTGTTTCTTTTATAATGGCGCGAATATAAGCCAATTCTTTGAGGTTTTCTAAGTTAATCCCACCTGGTTTTTGAGAAGCTTGGTCAACGATGTCCCGTGCTTGTTGAAACACTCTTTGATTTAAGCTCAACTCTCCAAGTGCAAAGGATAAAGTATGGGCTGTGGTGTCAGTCCCAGCTATTAATAGTTCAATCGATTCTGATATTAAGGTTTCGCGATCGTATTTTGGCTCTTTAGCCGCGATTTTGACTAACATTGATTCCCTAAACAAACTACTGACTTGTGGGAAATCATTTTGATTTTGTTCTCTCATCTGTAAAGCTAAGTCTACGCGGGGAGTAAGGAATTCCGTTAAATATCGCCTTGCTGCCCAATAATCCCGTGAATTCTGAGTTGGCAAATATTTCATCCATCTTTTCTCCCCCGTAGCTTGTCGCAGGAAACGATAGCCTACAACAGACATCGCTTCGTACACCTTGCTAACTTCCAGGGGGGAACCTTCCTGACTGGTACTATTTCTATCTACAGGAATACCTAGTACAAGAGAGGATATCACCCTCATTGTTAGTTCCACAAACAGAGGATCTACCTCCACTTCTTTTGGGGGTGCAGCTTGTTTGAGCGTCTCAATGACTTGTTCGCAAGCTTGGCTAATTATTTCCAGATATTTGGAAAGATTGCTCGAACTAAATTCCGGATTCCAAGCCTTGCGTCGCCACTGCCACTCGGTTCCAGTTTCTCCGAGCATAATAGAACCGCTCATATCGTTCCATGCTTCGCGTAATTGCTTGGATCTAATTAAGCTACCATCTCTCATCCCATTGATAATGGTATCTTCGATTACTTTTGGTTTACTTAAAACCACAACTGGAGTCCTGCCATTCCAGATGACGTACATCGGGCCTAGCTGCTGGCTCCAATCAAAAAATTGCTGAAATAATTTCTTCTGTTTTACTGCTGCTAATATTTGTGGCAGATTTCCTAACACCCAATATTGGGGAGGCGAAGGGAGTGATTGTAGCGATTTATACGTTTCCTTTCCTTTCCACCATCGCCAACTCAGTATAGACGCTATGCTAGTAAAGCCTAATACTATTACTAAATATGACAAGAAGGAAGAAGAACCATTTATTTGAGAAGTAATGCTTTGAAACATAAATCTGCCCAAGTCCATAGTTTTTTATTACCCATATACTACCTTGAAAGGGAGATTAAGTAAGTCAACCTAATTAAATATAAAACGTTCGACTTGGTAATTGCCTGATGTGGCTCTAGCATTAACTCCTTTAATGATGGCCTGGGATAATTCGTACTCGTGTTCAAATACGCAACAAGCTCTGGACTTACGCACTTGTCATATTATAAACATCTGTAACTCCCCAAAAAACTAAAGCCCTTTTCCGTTGTTGCGGGAAAAGAGCTTTAATTTATTATTAACCTGGCACTGAGCTATTTTACCGGGCAGTGACCCGCCGAGTATCTTCGCCATAGCAACGTTTAACAACCGAGTTCGGGATGGATCGGAGTGGTTCCATTACATCATAAGCACCAGGAAAGCTTTGAAAACTTTTTATCCTGTGTCGGCGTTCCGCTTAATGTTAAGCTTGATGCGCTGCATCTCTTTCGCTCGACTTAATTACTGTATCAAGTTTCCCCCTGTCTGTCAACCCCAAAGTCAAAAGTTTTTTTCGATCGCCCGAAACAGCCCCCAATAGCCGAGTTTGACGTATTATTTGTCAGTGTTGCCGATCGACCTTTAACTCACAAATCCAAAAACGCCGCATCAGTTCCTTGCTCTCTGCGAATTTTCCCGTCCTTCTCAAACCACGCCACAACCTGCTTAACTGTTAATTGTTTGATCGCGCTTTCAGCTTCTGTCGCAATTTGCCTCTCATGCCACAAGGACGCAATTACCAAATTCGTAAAAAAGTTTTCCCAACTCGCATCAAGTTCGATCGACCCAAAATCTGCTGCTGGCCCAGAATATTGAGATTTCTACAAAACTCGCACCTCAGACATCTCTAACAATTCTTGTGGGGAGTAGGGGTTAGGCATCCTGCCGGCCCTAGACGAGCTTTTGTGTAGATGACTAATAACTCCCCAAAAAACTAAAGCCCTTTTCCGTTGTTGCGGGAAAAGAGCTTTAATTTATTATTAACCTGGCACTGAGCTATTTTACCGGGCAGTGACCCGCCGAGTATCTTCGCCATAGCAACGTTTAACAACCGAGTTCGGGATGGATCGGAGTGGTTCCATTACATCATAAGCACCAGGAAAGCTTTGAAAACTTTTAATCCTGTGTCTGCGTTAAGTCAGATGCGCTGCATCTCTTTCGCTCGACTTAATTACCTTATCAAGTTTTCCTTTGTCTGTCAACCCCTTTGGCAAAACTTTTTTTAGATCGCCCGAAACCGCTCGAATTATCGGGGTTTGAGGCCTGGTTTGAGGGTGCGAGCGATCGACCTTTAACTCACAAGTCCAAAAAAGCCGCCTGGGTTCCCTGCTCTCTGCGAATCTTCCCGTCCTTCTCAAACCACGTCACGACCTGCTTAACTGTTAATTGTTCGATCGCCCTTTCGGCTTCTGTGGCAATTTGCCTCTCATGCCACGAAGACGCCGCCACCAAATTCGTAAAAAACTTTTCAAAACTCGCATCAATTTCGATAGACCCAAAATCTGCTGCTGGCCCAGAATATTGAGATTTCTACAAAACTCGCACCAAAGACATCTTCAACAATTCTTGTAGGAAATAGGGGTTAACCATCCAGCAGGCCCAAGACTTGCTGTTGTGTAGATGAGTAATAATTCACCAAAAAACTAAAGCCCTTTTCCGTTGTTGCGGGAAAAGAGCTTTAATTTATTATTAACCTGGCACTGAGCTATTTTACCGGGCAGTGACCCGCCGAGTATCTTCGCCATAGCAACGTTTAACAACCGAGTTCGGGATGGATCGGAGTGGTTCCATTACATCATAAGCACCAGGAAAGCTTTGAAAACTTTTAATCCTGTGTCTGCGTTAAGTCAGATGCGCTGCATCTCTTTCGCTCGACTTAATTACCTTATCAAGTTTTCCCTAGTCTGTCAACCCCAAAGTCAAAAGTTTTTTTATATCGCCCGAAACAGCCCCCAATAGCGGAGTGTGACGTATTATTTGGGAGTGTGGTCGATCGACCTTTAACTCACAAGTCCAAAAAAGCCGCCTCGGTTCCCTGTTCTCTGCGAATTTTCCCGTCCTTCTCAAACCACGCCACGACCTGCTTAACTGTTAATTGTTCGATCGGGATCTCGGCTTCTGTCGCAATTTGCCTCAAAGGCCGCAAGGACGCCACCACCAAATTCGTAAAAAAGTTTTCAAAACTAGCATCAAGTTCGATCGACCCTTTAATACTCTCATCATTCTTAATCCAATCCATCACCTGCCCATTAGTCACCTCAGCCACCGGCAAACCAGTCTCCCCAGAAATTTGCTTGAGCACCCTCAAAGCATAAATTGCCACCCGCGCCGAAAACTTTTCCTTGGACGACAGCAGCGCCATATCAACTTCGGCACACTCTTCCGGCTTTAAAAAATCTGCTAGCGGTTCCATATATTAAAAATTGGTAATTGGTAATTAGTAATTGGTAATTAGTAATTGGAATTTAGGAGTGGTAATTGGGAATTGGAAATTCTCATCCTTCTTCCTTCATCCTTCTTCCTTCTTCCTTCTTCCTTGCAATCAAATAACCGCAGCGGTGTTCCCCATTAATAATCCAGTGAGTCCGCTCCACAATACAATCCGGCAAAACCGCTGCAAACATTTCCAACTCATTGCCACACACACTCGGAAAAGTTTCAGCAACATTAGAAATCGCGCAGTTGTGTTCCATCAACACAAATCGATCGCCCAAACCAGCGCGATCGCACATCCCAACCTCTACAGATTCTACAGGATAACACTCAGCCATGTAACCCTCAGCCCTGCGAAGTTCCACCAACTTAGTCACCCGTTCTTGCAGCGAACCCGTACCCACTAGCCGCCGATAGTCCGTAGCCTTGCGCTGCCACTGTTTTCGCAGGATAGTAATCACTTGCTCGCGGCCGACGGTTTCCGCCAAAGTATCCAAGAAAGAGACTGCAAAATCGCCGTAACGATTCGGGAATCGATCGCGCCCCTGACTGGTAAGCTCATAAATGTGCTGCGGCCGCCCCATCCCAGCCTGAACCGACTGATACTGAATCAGCCCTTCCGCTTCCAAATCCTTCAAATGACGGCGAATCGCCTGCGGGCTGATATCCAAAGACTCCGCCAACTCAAGAGCCGTCCCCTGCCCCCCCTTGAGCAAATATTCCAGGATGTCTTGTTTCGTGGAAGTCTGCTGAGTAGTCTCCATCATCTTCACAAAAAATTATTAATTTGACTTTGACAATATCACTATTGTTAATGTAGCTTAAAATATAGTAAAGCAACAAAATTGTTGTTTAACTTCCCAGAGCAGTCCAGCAGAACTCGCTCAAGCCCAGACAGGCATTGCCCCGTCTGCCATCCAGAGAGCATTATCTAGAACACTGAACACGCAAAATAATGAGTTCTACCACAGTCAAAACCTTAGTCAACCAGCCCTACAAATACGGTTTCGTCACCGACATCGAGTCAGACACTATCCCCCGCGGCTTGAGCGAAGATGTAGTCCGCCTGATTTCCGCCAAGAAAAACGAACCGGAATTCATGCTGCAATTCCGCCTCAAAGCATACCGGAAGTGGCTGACAATGACCGAGCCCACCTGGCCCCACGTCAACTATCCCGCGATCGACTACCAACAAATTATCTACTATTCCGCGCCCAAACAAAAGCCTAAAAAGCTCAACAGTTTGGACGAAGTAGACCCAACACTGCTAGAAACCTTCGAGAAACTCGGCATTCCCCTATCCGAACAAAAGCGGCTGGGAAATGTCGCCGTCGATGCCGTTTTCGACAGCGTTTCAATTGCCACAACATTTAGAGAAAAGTTAGCCAAAGATGGTGTTATTTTCTGTTCCATCTCAGAAGCCGTCAAAGATTATCCCGAACTAATAGAAAAATATCTCGGCAGCGTCGTACCAGTCGGCGATAACTTTTTCGCAGCCCTCAACTCCGCCGTATTCAGCGACGGTTCCTTCGTTTACATTCCCAAAGGCGTCAAATGCCCGATGGAATTGTCCACCTATTTCCGCATCAACAACGGAGATTCCGGCCAGTTCGAGCGCACCCTAATTGTTGCAGAAGAAAACAGTTCTGTATCTTACCTAGAAGGCTGCACCGCGCCGATGTTTGACACCAATCAACTGCACGCCGCCGTCGTGGAATTGGTAACAATGGACAATGCGGATATCAAATACTCCACAGTGCAAAACTGGTACGCCGGCGACGCCAACGGCAAAGGCGGCATTTACAACTTCGTTACGAAACGGGGTTTGTGTCAGGGAGTTAATTCTAAGATTTCTTGGACGCAGGTAGAAACGGGTTCCGCGATTACTTGGAAATATCCCAGTTGCGTGTTAGTCGGCGACAACTCAGTAGGCGAATTCTACTCAGTAGCGCTGACAAATAACAAGCAGCAAGCCGACACCGGCACCAAAATGATCCACATTGGTAAAAATACTCGCAGCACGATTATTTCTAAGGGAATTTCTGCCGGTAATTCATCCAACAGCTATCGCGGCTTGGTGAAAATGGGGCCTAATGCTAAAGGCTCTCGCAATTACTCTCAGTGCGATTCCATGCTGATTGGGGATAACGCTCAAGCGAATACTTTCCCTTATATTCAAGTGCAGAACCACACTGCTAAAGTCGAACACGAAGCTTCAACTTCTAAGATTGGGGAAGAGCAATTGTTCTTCTTCGCACAGCGGGGAATTTCGGCCGAAAATGCTATTTCAATGATGATTAGCGGTTTCTGTAAAGATGTTTTCAATCAGTTACCGATGGAATTTGCGGCGGAAGCTGATAAGCTGTTGAGTCTGAAGCTGGAAGGAAGTGTCGGGTAGAAGGAAGAAGGAAGAAGGAAGAAGGAAGAAGGAAGAAAATATTTTGGCGGGCGAGAAACCCTCGTTACCAGGCAGAGCCTGGTAACGCATATCTAGAGGCTCTGCCTCACATTTTTCTCTCCCGTTTCCAACGAGGCAGAGCCTCGCGACACGCATTCATAGGCTCTGCCTAGGAACGAGAAGAACGAGAAGAAAAAACTGTAAAGTGCATTGAGGCAAAGGACAAAAATAGATGATTGTAGAAAATAGTCAAGTGGTGCTATCCGTCCGCGATTTAACTGCGAATGTGGAAGATACCCAAATCCTTAAGGGTTTGAATCTGGAAATTAAATCGGGTGAAATTCACGCGATTATGGGACCGAACGGTTCGGGAAAAAGCACTTTATCCAAAATATTAGCGGGTCATCCTGCTTATACGGTAACGGGTGGAGAAGTTACTTTTCTGGGTCAAAATTTGCTTGAATTAGCGCCGGAAGAACGTTCTCTGGCTGGCGTATTTCTGGCTTTCCAATATCCTTTGGAAATTCCCGGCGTTAGCAATCTAGATTTCTTGCGCGTGGCTTACAATTCTCACCGCAAACATCGCGGCTTGGAAGAATTGGATGCTTTTGATTTCCAAGATTTAATCGAGGACAAGCTGGATATTGTCAAGATGAATGATTCTTTTTTAGGCCGCAGCGTAAATGAGGGTTTTTCCGGTGGCGAGAAAAAGCGGAATGAGATTTTGCAAATGGCGCTGTTGGAACCGAAATTAGCTATTTTAGATGAGACTGATTCGGGTTTGGATATCGATGCTCTCAAGATTGTCGCCGGCGGTGTGAATCAGTTGTCAAATGCTGAAAATTCGATGTTGGTGATTACTCACTATCAGCGGTTGCTGAATTACATTATTCCTGATTTTATTCACGTCATGGAAGGCGGCAGAATTATCACGACTGGCCCGAAAGAGTTGGCGCTGGAATTGGAAGAGCGCGGTTATGACTGGGTTGGGGAAGAGGAAGCAGCAGGAGTAGGCGCGCGATGATGAATACGCAAGTTGCTAGTAGGGAAATGTTTTTGACTGATTTGGTGAATCAGTGCAGCAAGTTGGAGGCTGCTAATAGCAAAACTCCCGCTTACGGGTTGCAGGATTTGCGGGATGCGGCGACTGAATACGTGCTTTCTTCGACTTTTCCGACGGTGAGGGATGAAGAATGGCGCTTTACTGATTTGTCGTCGGTGTTGCAAATTCCTTTTCATATACCGCAGAGCAATCAGTCAAAAGTTAAGCTGGCTGATATCATTATGCCAGTGAAAAATCGGGATGATTTACCCTTAAGATTGGTATTTGTCAACGGTTTTTATGCGCCGGATTTGTCAACGGTGGAGTCGTCGGTTTTGCCGAATTTGCCGCTCGACTTTTTCGCAGGTAATCTATCCAATGTACCCGAAAAATATCAAGGGCGCATCAGCGATGTTTTGAGCAAGCACAGACAGCAAACCGAGGTGTTTACCGCGCTGAATACTGCGGGTTTGGCTGATTCTGCGGTGGTGTTCGTGCCGGCCAATATGTCGATCGACCTTCCGATTCACTTGCTGTTCCTGACAGCCCCTGGTGCATCTCCCACCATGTCCCAGCCGCACTGCTTAGTTATAGCTGAGCCTGGAAGTAGCATCACGCTGGTTGAGGATTACGCAACTATCGGTAATGTACCAGCGTTTACGAATGCTGTAACGGATGTTGTTGTCGGCGAAAACGCCACTGTGAATCATGTTCGGCTGCAGCGGGAAGGTGGAGAGGTTGTTCATATCGGCAAAAGTGCGATCGAGCAATCTCGTAATAGCCGTTACACTTGCCATGCTATCAGCTTGGGAGGCAAAATATCGCGGCACAATTTAGAAGTTTTTCAGCGCGGCGAAGCCACTGAAACAACTCTAAACGGCTTAAGCGTAGCCTTTGGGGAACAGTTATCTGACACTCACAGTTTAATCGATTTCAATCACCCGCACGGTACAAGTCGCCAATTGCACAAGTGCATTGTCGGCAACAAAGCTCGCGCTGTATTTAACGGCAAAGTTTTCGTTCGCAAAGCCGCACAATTGACAGACGCCGGACAATTGAGCCGGAATTTGTTGCTGTCGCCGAGAGCTCGCGTAGACACTAAACCGCAGTTGGAAATTGTCGCCGACAACGTTAAATGTTCCCACGGTGCAACTGTCAGCCAGTTAGAAGATGATGAACTTTTCTACTTGCAAAGTCGCGGTTTGGATTTAGAAAGAAGTCGCTATTTGCTAATCGATGCTTTTGCCGCCGAAATTCTCAATCAGTTGCCAATTATTGGCGTGGCGAAAATGCTTTCTACCTGCATGGCTATCCAAGGATAAAAGAATTAGCAACAAGCTGCGACGCTGTTCCAAAAAGATCAATGTTTCGGGTGGGCGAATAGCCCGCCCATAATCAGCAACAATACTAACTTCTGAAATTTATGACACTTATTCAAGAAAAAACACTTGCATCAAAAGTTCGCGGCGACTTCCCAATTTTGAATGAAAAAGTAAATGGCAAACCGCTAGTTTATTTAGACAATGCAGCTACTTCTCAAAAACCCCTAGCCGTGCTCAACGCTTGGCGTGATTACTACGGACAATACAATGCAAACGTGCACCGCGGCGCTCACACTCTCAGCGCCAAAGCGACTGATGCTTACGAAGGTGCTAGAGACAAAGTTGCGACGTTTGTAAATGCTGCGTCGCGGCAAGAAATTGTTTACACTCGCAACGCCACCGAAGCGATTAATTTGGTTGCTTATTCTTGGGGCTTGAGCAATCTGCAAGCCGGAGATGAAATTATTCTGTCGGTAATGGAACACCACAGCAATCTCGTTCCCTGGCAAATGATTGCTCAAAGAACCGGTGCGGTGCTGAAGTTTGTCGAGTTAACGGAAACTAACGAGTTTGATTTGGAACAGTTTAAAACGCTGATTTCCCATAAAACTAAATTGGTGTCAACCGTTCACGTTTCTAATACTTTAGGCTGCATCAGTCCAGTCAAAGAAATCTGCCAAATTGCCCACACTTACGGTGCAAGAGTTTTAATTGATGCTTGCCAAAGCGTGCCGCATATGGTAGTAGATGTGCAAGCAATAGATTGCGATTGGCTGGTTGCTTCCGGCCACAAAATGTGCGCTCCGACTGGCATCGGTTTTCTGTACGGTAAACTGGACTTGCTGAGAGAAATGCCTCCGTTTTTCGGCGGCGGCGAGATGATTGCTGACGTGTTTCTCGATTATTCCACCTATGCCGATTTGCCGCACAAATTTGAGGCAGGCACCCCTGCAATCGGCGAGGCGATCGCCCTCGGTGCAGCAATCGATTATCTTAGTAACATTGGCATGGATAAGATTCACGCTTGCGAAGCTGAATTGACTGCTTATATGTTCCAACAATTGCGGCAAATTCCAGAAATCAAAATTTACGGGCCCCAACCAGACAGCAACGGCGAAGGTAGGGCAGCTTTGGCGGCATTTACAGCCGGAGAAATTCACCCTCAAGACTTGTCTACCATGTTAGACCAGGAGGGAGTCGCCATTCGTTCCGGGCATCACTGCACGCAAGCTTTGCACCGCTATTTGAACGTTTCATCTACTGCCAGAGCGAGTTTGTATTTTTACAATACTCGCGAGGAGATTGATGTGTTTGTGAAAGCGTTGGAAGAGACGATCGACTTTTTTGGTGGGATTATGGGATAAGTTGCTGAGGTGGGTATTTGCCCACCTCAGTTAACAAATTTTTTTTCACGGTTAAGTTTAGCAGAATGCCTTTTACACTCGCACATCCAATCGCAGCAGCTCCCATCTGGTTGCTATCTAAACGAAAATTGGATCTGTTAGCTCTCGCAATTGGGACAATGATACCCGATTTGCAATATTTTATCGCCCTGAAACCAGTCAGAACGATCGGGCACAGTTTGCCAGGAGTCTTCATCGAAGGTTTGCCCTGTTCGCTAGTTCTTTTGCTAGTGTTTCACTGGGTTTTAAAGTATCCGCTACGGGCACTTGCTCCCTCGTACGTAGCCGATAGACTGCCACCTCTGGGGCGATTTTCCCTCTTCCCATTCTCACAATTTTTAATAATTATAGCATCGATCGCGATCGGCGGTATCAGTCATATTTTGTGGGATGATTTCACTCATTCCACTGGGTGGTTTGTCGTCAGATTTCCACTTCTGCAATTTAAGATTATGTCCCTGCCACTCTACAAATTACTTCAATATGGAAGCGGCATATTCGGACTCTGCGGTTTGTCGATTTGGTTCTTGGTGTGGCTGCTCAAAACTAAACCTCGCCCAAGTAAAGAAACGCTGCCTGTGCGCTGGAAACTATTAGCAACTGGCTGCATTTTGCTGACTTCTTGTATCTTGGCATTAATTGCTGTGAAGTTGCACCTAGCTGAGGATGGAAGTTTTTCAGGCATCGTTGTTAGAGCAATTATTGGTTTTATCTCTGGGTTATTTCTCGGTTGTTTGTTCTACTCGGCTTTATTCTGGAAGATCAAAGGTTTTCACCAATTCAATTAGAAGTTGGGTGAGAGCAAAAATTATATACGCCAGGTGATTCGAGCGCCCTTTTTATCATCCGCGTTCATCTGCGTCTATCCGCCTACATCTGCGGTCAAAACAAAGAACGCCATTTTTGATAGTATCTTGACCTTTGGCAAAATAAAACTAGAGTTTTCTCAGGTCAAGGAGAGTTTGAGATGATGTTGAAAGACACGCTCGACTTTTTTGCTGGGATTATGGGATAATTTGGTGAGGTGGGCATTTGCCCACCTTGTTAGAACATCGTTTGCCTTTGCCGAGCGGAATATCTCGTGAAAATAGTTGAGTATTATAGTTTAATAATACAACCACTAAAAAACATGAATCAATATCCTATTATCCTCTTGCCCGACCCTGTTATTCAAGCTCTGGATGCAGTTCCATTTACATGGAAATTTAGTGAACCAAAACCTTTACCTCCTAGTTATAAGCCCCAACCAATTGATGTATTTTTGTTTTTTTATAAATCTCTCCCATTAATTATTCCTTTTGCAACTCTTTCTCTGATTGCCAGTAGAAATATTATCATCACTGTCTATATTTCTCTAGGGGGGATTTTTGTTACTGCCTTGAACTTCTGGCAACAACAAATGTCTTACTTACGAACACTTAATCAATACAAGCAACAAATGCGCGATTATAAAGATTTGTTAGGAGAATGGCAAAAGCGTGAGATTCAGCATAAACGGCAGATAGCAGAATCCCAAAAACCTTAAAAAATAAAACAGTATCGCTATCAGATAATTAAAGATATTATCATAAAAACCGTCCCTCCTGAAGGTAGAATTGTCAGTACAAAGTCTCCGTGGCTTGAAAGTAAATTTTATAAAAATTTACAGCAATTATTTCAAGATAAAATTTATAACAATTTAATCATCCAAAAATCCCACTCCTATCAACCTTACTGTATAGAAATTTCTTATTTTGATAAATTAACAAATTTACGTATTGATATAACTATTGATAAACCTTATCACTATGAAACCGGTGAGCCTAAAAATTACGAAGTGCTTGTCCAAGAAAATCAGCGCCATCAACTCTTTTTAGAAAAAGGATGGATAGTCATTAGATTTGCTGAGGAGCAAGTAGTCTGTTGGCCACAAAGCTGTTGTCGGGTAATAGCCGAAGTAATCAATCAAATAATAGGTACACCAATTCCGGATGAATTGACAACAGTAGAAACTTTACGACCTATCCAGCAATGGAATGAATTTGAAGCAGGACAAATGGCACAGGAACGCTATCGAGATAATTATTTAATCTAGCGATCGCCCTTTCTGACATCCGCGTTCATCCGCGTCTATCCGCCTGCATCTGCGGTAAACAAAAAGAGCGATCGCCCAACTAAAACTCCCTAATCTCAGGATGAACAAACTGATAACCAGCCGCCTTAATCTTTTGATTCGACACCCTCGCATTATAAGGCCGCACGCTAGGACTTCCATCCCAAGAAACTTTAGGCAGATTGTGAGTTTCAAAAATGCGATCGAGTAATTCGCGACTGGATAGCGACACATCCCCGACTAAATTATAAATTCCCTGCAATCGATTTTCCAAAGCAAAAGTTAACCCCCCAACAACATCATCCCGATGCACCCAATTAGTAGCATCTTCCCCCCTACCGGGACGAGTGTTCCCAGCCCAACGTCCAAAAATTTTAACTAATTCTCGCCCTGGCCCATAAATTCCTCCCAAACGGAGAATGCAGACTTGAAGATTTGGACTCGTTGCTGCTAATAAAACCCGTTCTGTTTCTGCGAGAATTTCACTGTTGGGATTAGCAGGCGCAACGGGAGAATCTTCATTGACCACTTCACCTTGGCGATCGCCATACACAGAATAAGTACCCGTATAAATAACCTGCTTTACTGTTGGTATCTGCTGTAAAACCGATACTAAAGTTGTCGCAGTATCTAAATAACTTTCCTGATAAGCATGAGGATTTGGAGCACCGACGCACAGCATAACAGCATCTTGTTCTTGCAGTACAGCCGTCATCGCATCTTTGTCATTTCCTTTGAGCACGGCTACCCGCTGCGCGACACCCTCCAACTCAACTACTCGCGTCGCCGTCGTCGTTGTCGCCGTCACGATACAATCAGATTTGCCGCGTAAATGCTTGGCTGTCGCAGTACCCACATAGCCGCAGCCGACGATCGCAACTTTCATAAAAAATTCTCCTTTGTTTCATAGTCTCTAAAATTATTGCCGATTTCTGCAATCATGGCGCGCTGAGTTTTGTGGTAATATGCAAAGCATCGTTATCAATCGGAGTAGCATCATGTCCGAGAGAGATATTTTTGCCACATCCTCAGAAACCGAACTTAAGGCTTTTTATGGTTCTTTGTTTGCGATGGCAGCCGCCGATGGTTCCGTTGATATTGACGAACTAGATTTGTTGTTTAAAACCATAAATTTAGACAAATTTTCTGACTCTGCAAAGAATCAAATCCACTCCTACACAGCCAGTCCCCCATCACTCAGCGACTGTTTGCAAACACTCAGCCAGTCAGAAGAAACGCTGCGTTTGGGAGTCATGTATTTTTTAATCAACATTGCTTGGGCAAATAAGACGCTGCAGCGCGGAGAAAGCGAGGCGATCCAATCCTCCAAAAAACTGCTGGCGGTTTCCGACTTACAAATCCAAGCCATGCAGGAATTCATCGCAAACATGAAACAAATACAAAAGTCCGCGCCAACTAAAAATCCGGCATCGGCATCCTTCAAGTCTGCTGTTTCAGAGCTGAAAACTAATGGTATCTCTCTCGATTTGATCGACCCCAAAGGAACCACAACCAACCTGAGCAACTCCAAAACTAACTATTCAGATGACAGTTTTTGGGCTAAACTTAAAAACTTTGCTTTAACCGCAGGAAGAGAAGTAGTTGAAAAAGCTTTGATTCTCTACTATACGGCTCAGAACCCAAACGTGCCTGCTTGGGCAAAAGGAGTTGTAGTTGGAGCTTTGACTTATTTTATATCTCCCGCCGATGCCATTCCCGATATATTAGTCGGCATCGGATTTACAGACGATTTGGGAGTATTGTTGGCGGCACTAGCTACAGTTTCAGTATACATTAATGCTGACACTAAAGAACAAGCAAAACAAAAAATGAAAGATTGGTTTGGCTAATAATATTATGTCCGGTCGCTGGTATTGTGTGGGTCTGCATCGGAATAATATAATCTGAATAATATAGGAGTTTTCAATTCTCTGAAATAAAAGACACGGCACTGCCGTGTCCCTACCCAATATCTTTAATTCACTCAACTGAAAACTTAATTATTGTGGATTCTCAGTCTTTAATCGGCTTGCCCTCTCGATTGACAATACGGCTTTCACCATCCTTAGCCGTGACATTTTCATAAACCCCTTCATCCCGCTTTACATACTTGCTGAAACCCGAATTTTTATAATCAGTGTCGGATGTCGGCTTCATCAATCTCGGAGCGCTCAGCAGCCGGCGTACCGGAGCATCTGCGGGAGTCTCCCCAGGCTCGCACTTAGCCAACTCGCACAGTTGACCCCAAGTCGAAACTTCCAGGTTCATGCTGTGCCAAACTTCTAACTGCTGGTTGTTTTCGGGACACAAATAATCGTATACAGGCATATTAAGAATCTCGTTTGCAACTACTAAAATTACTAATTGCACGGTTATTGAGAATATTATAGCTCAACATTACTAAGAATTCAAGCCCAACAATCCAACTTTACTATTTTTAACGGTTGTTAAAACCATAAATCAGCTATATTATTAACCCTGTGTGCTTGCTCCCGGATGCGATCGAGACGAAGCCCAAAAGTACGCTACCCTGAAATCCTCTGACTCGATCCAACGATCGCACGATCGACGGCTAGCAAATGCCCGCAAGACTTCCCTCACTGCTGTCACAGGATTGATCGTCATTTTCAGACTGTACGCCAATCACAGATTCTAAGTTTCAATTTTATTTATTTACTCACCAGCGAGGATTTACCGATGAGCGATTTCAAAGTTACGCCAGAAGTAGAGCTGAACACAGCTCAAATGTTGGAGCGATACCAACTGCAAGATGAGACAAATCTGCGGCGTTGGGCAAAACTGCACGGCATCAACAGCACTCGTGGTTTCTTCTATCCCAGTGAAGTAGATTTGATGGATCACGCTCACCACCATCTCTACAATTTGGGAATGAGCATTGCGGATTACCAAAGTCTTTTAGATCGGCGCCGCAGCCATTCCCAGACACCGGGCGACCAAAATAAAACAGTAGCAGGTCAAGTTGCTGACGAAGCATACGATGCCATAGAAACGCTAACCGATCAGTATGCTGAAGCTATTGATTTAATGGGAGAACGTATAGCAGACCATTTCATCGATGAACTCGATTTATCTGTGATGAGGCACCTTTCTAAAAAAGTGCAAGAGCGGCGCACTCTCAACGGTCAAACCACAAAGCCTAACCGTTTTCTCCAAGTGATTAAAGCCGTGTTGCAACCCAGCAGTGAAAATACGCTTCTGGTTCCCAAAAAAGAGAATGACTCTAGTTTAGAATTAGAACAGCATCATCGGCTCGGCTAGTCGCCGATTTTTTTGAAAGACTAAGAGAGTTTTTGTTCAATTTACTGGTCAATTTTACTGAAAAGCAGACCCGAACCCTCCCCTTTTCAAGGGGAGGCAGCAAGAGCCACATTTTTTATATTATGAAACGGAATATAAAAAAATAAATTGAGATTTCCCCGAAGTCTAAATTACTTTTCAACTGATGTTGGGTTTCGCGACGGAACCAAACCTAATATAACTAGGGACAGATTGCGCGATCGCCCCAATTAGAGATAATATCTGCTGAATTGAACCTGTCAACCTCGCCCAAGGTAAAAAAATGATTAAATCCTGGATGGTAATTGGAGGCGTCGCCTTGATAGTAGCACTAGCAGCTAACTTAATCCCGCGCAGCGACATCCAATGGTTCAACCGGTTGCAGCGTCCGAGATGGCTAGTATTTGAAAAAGCAATTCCCCTAATTTGGACAGTAATTTTTATTTGTGCAGCTTGGTCAGCAGTGATTGTTTGGGAAAAAGAACCGGGAACTCAGGAGACTTGGCTGAGAATGGGTTTGTACCTGCTTTTAGAAATAGTAACTATGTCTTACACCTCGGTTATGTGCAAAGTTAGGAGCCTAAAAGTCGGCACAATAATCGGCGGAACGGGCGCTATTTTAAGCGTAATACTAGCTTTAACTGTGTTGCAAGTTTCCGAGGCTGCCACCCTGTTATTGCTGCCTTACATACTTTGGAGTCCGATCGGCACTTACACCACTTGGGTCATGATGCACCTCAATCCGGCGGATGTTTAGGCTCTGGAATTAGTCATTTTAATGGGATTGCAAGCATCAGGAAAAAGCACCATTTTTCGGTAGTATCTAGCGGCAAGGCAGGTTTTAGTCCGCAAAGACTTGATGCGAAATAATTGTACAGTTGCACAAGTGGAAGCTTATGATATCGGTAACCCAAGCTGCATGAACCAAGTGTGCTTGTCTATGTAACCGCGTTGAAAATGGATTTTGCCATCAACAACATGAAAGAAGCCACAGCCTTGCAGCGTAAAACTTTTGCCAGTTGGTAGGTGGCCACCAAACTCACCTAGAAATGTGCCGCCACCAGTCCACTCGACGATCGCCCACTCGCCATCCTCAAACAGATTCTCAACGTGCGTGTAATTGTCGGGAAAGGCTTGGAAGAAGGTAACAAAACTCTCAAGCAATGCCTCACGCCCGTTGAGAGGATCGCCAAAGGCAACTTGATGGTTCTCTGCATCGTCGTGATAAAGCTCAATCAGGGCGTGAGGGTCACGAGCGTTATAAGCAGAAACCCAGTCTTCGAGAACTTGCTTGGGCGTTTTCATTTTTGGTTCTCTAATACAGATAAGTAAAGATATTAGTTAGCACCTTCTTACCCTCAAATTTACCGAGTTGCAGGGCTGCTCGGAGGCTCAGTTTCCGGGGGCTCGGGAGGGGGAGATTCAGCATCCGAAGGATTCAGCGACTCCTCCCAAACTTCGATTTGCGATCGAGCTTGCTCAAAAGCCCGAGTACCCGAGGGAATTTTTTTCAAAGTCGCGATCGCCCCAGCAAGATCCGACGACGACTGTTCCACACCAAGCGCCAAAATCCGCTGGCTCCACTCATCAATCGCCTCACTCGCCTGCCACCGGAGCGAACTCGACTCCGGCACCTGAAGGGCCAGCGCAATAGCCGTTTGCAGAGCCTCCGCAGTCCCCGCTCGGGCGGCCTGACGGGCGTTCTGCAAACCTTGCTCGCCCTCAAATTGAGCCTCCCAAGCCCGAATGTTCGATTGAGCTTCTTCATAAAGCACCCGTCCCGATCGAATCCGGCGGGCCATCTCAATTGCCTCCGCCAAATTGCCGCCCGCGGCTAGCTGCTGAGCTCTATCCAAAAACGGCTGGTCAACAAGCCGCTGTCTCCTCTCGATCCAAGCTTGAATTTTGGTTTGAGCTTCCACGTAAAGCGCCCTACCTCTAGCTATCCGAGAAGCTTGAGCCACAGCAGCCTCCAGAGAATTCGGATCGCCGGTACTCGCCAAATCGTTCGCTCTTTGTAAATACGGACTGTCTTCCAGCAGCTCGATTTGACGGCTCAAGCTGCTAATTTGACGGAGAGCTTCCTGGGAGCGGGGATTTGATTCCGGGACTGTTTGCAATTGCGCGATCGCAGCCCTCAAATCATTTACCCCTCCCGGCGCCGCCAGCCTGCTTGCCAAATCCAAAACTTTCACATCAGCCATTTCTTGCTGCCAGCGGCCGACTAAATTTTGAGCTTGTTTGTATAAAGGGCGACCCGAATTCAACTTTTGAGCAATCTCGATCGCCTTGGAGAAACCCTCAACAGAGCCAGTCAAAGCCTGAGAAGTAGCATTCGCCAACTCATTAAAATCTTGTACTTGTTCCGTTAAATTTGCAGTGTCGGGAATCTTGTTAGCGATCGCGATCGCCTGCTGCCAATCGCCAGCCTGCAAGCGTTTTTGGGCGATATCCAAAATTTTCTTGCTAAATTCCGCGATCGCCTTATTGGCAGCTTGATACAAATAACTCTTTTGACCAATTCCCTGAGCCAGCTTAATCCCCGCCACCAGATTGTCGAGACCTCCCTCCGAGGCTGTATTCCGGGCTTTGACCAACTTATTGCCCTCAGTCCGAGTCGCCTGAATTAGCTTAGTCAATTCCTCGTACTTAGTCGATTCCCAGAAAGTATTTCCCAAATCCAAAAGCAAAGTAGCTTGGCGGAAAGCCAGCGTCCACTCTTCCTTACGCAAGTGGTCTTCGGCCGTGCGGTAAATTTTCTCTGCTTCGCTCCATATCGACTGCCACTTTTCAATCTGCTTTTCCACCGTCGGGTAAGCAGGAACGTTTTGAGGAACCTTCTTCGCTATCGCAATCGCCTCCTGCAGCTTTCCTTCTTGGAAACTAGCATTTCCCAGCCTGAGCATATCCTCCGACCACCGAGCGATTTGACCGTTAATTCTCGGCCGCAGCGGATGGTTTTGTGGCAAAGCATTCACTAATTCGATCGCCAACAGCAAATCATCTGCCGTCCGCTTGCTTGCTGCTTCTTGAGCGCAAAAAAAGCGATCGTTAGCAGAAGCCGTCGGCCAAAAAATCTTTGAGCAATTCGACTGCGAGGTCAGGTTGAGCAAAGACGCAATTGCCACAAACCCCATACCCACCGACAGCAGCAAACTCACCGCCAGCCAAAACTGCCACTTATTCGACCAGCTCCGCCACAACTTGTGCGGCCCAGGCGGCTGCGAGTTTTCCCCAGACAAATTCGGCCGTAGTTCCAAATGCCCTCCCGGCAGTTTTCCCGAAGTAACCAGCTCTCGGAGCTCTTTAAGTCGTTCAGCCCGGTTTTTCCTTGCTGGTAACCGCACCAGCGACGAAGTATCCTTTGTTGACTCCAAGGATTCTGATGCAGACCAACGGCCTGGTGTTTTGCGATCTTGACTCATATCCTCACCACAAACAACAACCCGCCTGTCTTAATTATTTCAAAACAGCGATCGCTGCTATTGACTGCTCTATAGAATGTATTCATCACTTTTAAATACTCCAGCAGGCGAAAGACTACAAGAGACGATCGCCAAACCACAAAAATCAAAATTTTGTGATTAGGTAATTGATAATGGGTAATTGGCAATTGGTCAAGGCCTTCATCCCGACTCGCACTCATTATTGCCAATTACACATTATTGTCTCAAGAACCGGAGTTCGATCGCAAATCGCCGATCAGTTCTGCAAGTTGGTCGCTGTTAGCTTTGTAAACCTCGTTGCAGAAATGGCACGTAGCCTCAGCCCCGCCATCTTTTTCAATCATGTCTTGGAGTTCCGCTTCGCCCAACATTTTCAAAGCTCCCAAAACTCGATCGAACGAACAGCCGCAGTGAAACCGCACCATCTGAGTTTCCGGAAAAATTTCCAGACCCATATCTCCCAGTAACTCTTCGAGAATCTGGTGCAGCGTTTTGCCCGATAGCAGCAGTGGCGTAAAGCCCGACAATTCAGCAACTCTAGATTCTAAAGTTTGCACCAATTTTTCGTCCGTTGCCGCCTTCGGCAGAACCTGCAACAGCACACCCCCAGACGCTTGTACCCCGCCCGCCCCCACAAACACCCCCAAAACCAGAGCCGAAGGCGTCTGCTCCGAGGTTGCCAAATAGTGAGTCAGATCGTCGCCAATTTCGCCGGAAACCAATTCTACCGTACTTGAGTAAGGGAAACCGTATCCAACGTCCCGCACCACGTACAAATAACCGTCACCTATTGCCCCGCCCACATCGAGTTTGCCTTTAGCATTGGGTGGCAGTTCCACTCCGGGATTGTCCACATAACCTCGAACTGTTCCATCGAGTCCCGCATCAATCAGAAGCCCGCCCAGCGGCCCATCTCCTTTGATGCGAATGTTGACTCTCGATTCGGGTCGCTTCATGCTGGAGGCGAGTAACAGCCCTGCCGACATCGTGCGCCCGAGGGCCGCTGTAGCCACGTAGGAGAGCTTGTGCCGCTGTCTTGCTTCTTCGGTAAGGCGGGTGGAAATGACGGCTACAGCGCGAATTCCGCCCTCTGCGGCTGTAGCGCGAATTAATTGATCGGCCATGAAAAACCTTACTTTGTCTTTTGATACCTTCTTGAACTATTTTAGAAGTTCTTGAAGGTTGTGGCAGAAGATAGCAGCAGTTGACTCGGCGGGCCTGTCCGTGCGATCGAACTTCAGAACTCGCCTCTGTTTTCTATAAAACCTCGATCGATCAACTATTTATTAACAAATACTCTGATTGATTCTTCCACTTAAATATTTATTTAATATGCCCACAAAAACGAGGGCATTGTTTTTCATAATCCACCCGCATCTCACTCATTTTATAACAAAAAATCACTAACAACTAACAACTAACAACTATAGCCATCCTAAATCATTTGTGAATTTCTTACTCCCTCCCCTTTATAAGGGGAGGGTTGGGGTGGGGTAAAAAGTTTACGACTCATTTATGATTGCTATAACAACTAATGACTAAAGCTTATCTTGCCGCTAACCAGACGATTACCAAACCTTTACCTTTGTCGGCTACAGTGAGATGCGTAGGTCTCAGACCAATGTTTTTTAGCTGGAAATAAGGGATATGCCACCAACATCCAAAGCACTTTTAGCGGAAATCCAGCATAACACAGGAGCGACTCGAAACTTGCATTTTTATGCCAAGGGCGAAACCATTCCTATGATGTCGCACGGTCTTTGGCGAGTCTGTCAAGGCCTAGCACAACTGAGCACGCTTTATCCAACCGGGGAAGAAGGACTTTTGGGTTGGGTTGGGCCTTCGATGTGCTTCGGTTTGTGGTTGACAAGCTTGCAGACTTACCGAGCTACGGCGACCTCAGATATTTATTTGATGTGGTATTCTATGGTGGAAATCGAAGCTTCTCCTCAATTGGCTCACGAGTTGCTGCCTCAAATGGTACGGCGGCTGCGGCAAATGGAAGCAATTTTAGCGATCGCCGGACAGCGGCGAGTAGATGACCGTTTGTATCAGCTTCTGCTATTATTGCAACAGGACTTCGGTCAGCCTGTGGTTGAGGGAACTCGTTTGAATATCCGCTTGACACATCAAGATATTGCTAATGCGATTTGCACGACGCGGGTAACAGTAACTCGAATGCTGGGAAAATTGCAGCAGCAAGGGTTCATCAGTCGAGATGGCGATCGGCATTTAATTCTTAACAAAGATGTTTTTGCGTCCACATCGGATTTGTTTGGCTGCAACCCTCAAGCAGTGTAGAACCGACAGCAATTTGCATTTACACTTTTTGGCATTTACATAAAGTCTTCCAGTATTAGCTATCAAATCTCTGTGCATGAGAATTGTTTGTCTGGCTCTTCCTCTCCCTATCTACAGCTATACCTTTGCAGTTGGAAAAGATATAATATTAAGCGGTGCATCTATTTAGGGAAAAACTCAATGGCTAACTCAACTCAAGAAACACCGCAACCAGACAAAAAAGAATTAACTGACATTACAGCTAAACCTCAAGAACAACAAGAAGAACCGCCCAATAAGGGTGAGGGGCGGAAATAGTCGATCGTTAGTTTTTATTTGCTATTACTCGTTCCCCGGATCTGCCTTACCAGGCAGATCCGGAGGCGGAGCCTCCAATTTGCCCCAGCAAGAATCGAGGCAGAGCCTCTGGGGATTGGTTCCCCGGCTCTGCCTGGAAGTTAATCGGGTGTGTTTACTATTGACAAATTATTCAGTTTGTGTAGTTGCGTTGTTCGATCGCAAGTTCGGCTTTCCCGGCTTTCCACGGAGGCCGTTTAAAGAAACCACATCAGCCTCAGAACTCTCCCTCGCCACGCGAATCAGCAACCCCGACAACAACAAACTTGCCAACATCGAAGAACCCCCATAACTAAAAAACGGCAGTGGCAAACCCGTAGTCGGCAAAACCCCCGTCGCCACCCCAATATTCAGCAGCGACTGCCCCACCATCACCACCATCACCCCGATCGCGACCAACTGACTCTCACTATTTCGAGCCTTCATCGCTACCCTCAACGCCACAGTAGAGTAAGCCGCCAACATCAGCAACAGGGAGAAGCCTCCCACCAAACCAAACTCCTCAGCAAACACAGCAAAAATAAAATCGCTGTACTGAATAGGCAAATAAAATAACTTTTGCTGGGACATCCCCAAACCCACACCCCAAACGCCCCCAGAACCGACAGCCAGGAGACTTTGAATCAACTGATAGCCGTCTTGCATCGGGTCAGCCCAAGGATTGAGAAAAGACATAATCCGGCGGCGCTGATATTCCCTAAAACTAATACTTAAAACGGCTAAAAGCATTCCTCCCATAGCCGTTGCGCCCAACTGCAAGTAAGGCAAGCCCGCAGCCAAAGCCACCAACCACAAAGTCATCCCGCACAAAGCCGTGGTACTTAAATTCGGCTGCAACAAAATTCCCAACAGCATTGCACCGAAAATTAACAGCCAAGTTAAGCGAACTTTATTCGTCAACCGGTACCAGTTGCCGAAAATGCGGGCGCTTTGGAGAACAAAAAACGGCTTGATCAACTCAGAAGGTTGAATAATCGGAACCGGACCAAGAGATATCCAGCGAGTCGCCCCGTTAATTGTGGTTCCCACCCCCGGAACCAAGGTCAGCCACAGTAATCCCAGCAGCAACAAAACGCCTAACTGAGATGTTTTCATGATGTAGCGCAGTGGGGAGTACACCATCAAGTTAAAGCCGGCCAGCCCGATCGCCACTGCGACTAGCTGTCGTTTAAAATAATAAAGGCCGTCTCCAAATTCATAATTTGCAATGGGATAGGAAGCCGAAAACAATGCTGTCAGCCCTACAAACAGCCACAGAAAAGTCAGCCACCTCAGCCAGCGAGCCTCAGCGGCCCATTGAGACGCGCTGGGGTCAAAAAAGGGAATCAAGCGTCGAATGTCATTAGCCATAGGATTTTAGAATGATCTCCATAAACTCTAACAAAGATGGCTAAAGTACCAGATTGGTTAATTTACGCATTAATAAGCAAGGTAAGTGAATTTACAGATGACTAATAAACGAGAGCTTTCAGAGGCGGATATTTGTACACAGTATATTTTACCTGCTTTGGTTCGAGCGGGGTGGGATATTAGTAAGCAAGTCCGAGAACAGGTTTATTTCACCGATGGTCGGATTTATGTCCAAGGTAATATAACCAAGCGTGGGCGGGGAAAAAAAGCCGATTATATTCTTTATTACAAGTCGAATATTCCGATCGCTATTATTGAGGCTAAGAAGAATATTTATCCAGTTGGTCAGGGGATGCAGCAGGCTTTGGACTATGCCGATATTTTAGATTTGCCTGTAGCTTTTAGTTCTAATGGTGATGGGTTTTTAGAACATGATAAATCGGGTTTTTCTAGTTTAGTTGAGCAAGAATTGAGTCTTGATAATTTCCCGACTCCTGACCAACTTTGGCAGAAATATAAGAAATATAAGCAGATTGAAACGCCTGAAGCCGAAGAACTCGCCAGTTTTGATTACTTTTTCGATCCAAAAGGGCGGCAACCTCGCTATTATCAGCAAATTGCGATTAATCGGACGGTGGAAGCGATCGCCAAAAATCAAGATCGTTTACTATTGGTGATGGCTACGGGTTCGGGTAAGACTTACACCGCTTTTCAAATAATTTATCGAATGTGGAAAAATGGTGTTAAAAAACGGATTTTGTTTTTAGCCGATCGCACATCGTTAATCAGTCAAACGAAACGCGGTGATTTTAAGCAGTTTAAAAATAAAATGACGGTGATTAAACATAAAAAAGTTGACACCGCATTTGAAATATATTTGGCTTTGTATCAGGGTTTAGTTAATTATGATGAGGATGTGCTGGACTCCTATCGAGAGTTTAGTCCAGATTTTTTTGATTTAATTATCGTTGATGAGTGTCATCGCGGTAGCGCGGCTGAGGATAGTAAATGGCGAGAAATTTTAGAATATTTTAGTTCAGCTACTCAGGTGGGTTTAACTGCTACTCCCAAGGAAACAAAGGAAGTCTCTAATATTGAATATTTTGGCGAGCCGATTTACACTTATTCCTTGAAGCAAGGGATTGATGATGGGTTTCTGGCTCCTTACAAGGTGATTCGAGTTGGTTTGAATGTGGATTTGGAAGGATATCGACCAGAGGCGAGTAAGCAAGATAAATCGGGGGATTTAGTTGAGGATCGGATTTATAATCTCAAGGATTTTGACCGAACTTTGGTAATTGACGATCGCACACAGGCTGTGGCTAAACGGGTGATGGATTTTTTGCGGAAAACTGATGTTTATGCGAAGACGATTATTTTCTGTGTGGATACTGAACACGCGGAACGGATGCGACAAGCCATTGTTAATGAAGCAGGAGATTTAGTCAGGGAAAATTCTAAATATGTGATGCGAATTACGGGTGAGGATAAGCAAGGTAAGTTGGAATTGGATAATTTTATTAATCCTGAAGAACGTTATCCAGTAATTGCCACGACTTCTAAGTTGATGACAACGGGGGTTGATGCTCAGACTTGCAAATTAATTGTGCTGGATTCTAATATTCAATCACCAACAGAGTTTAAGCAAATTATTGGGCGGGGAACCAGGATTAATGAACAGTTTGATAAGCGATTTTTCACAATCATGGATTTTCGGAATGTGACGGATCAGTTTGCCGATCGCACTTTTGATGGCGATCCGGTGATGATTAAGGAAGTCCGCGAGGGTGAGGCATTTACACCTGAGAATATTGCTGGGGATACAACATACGAAATTATCGATCTGGAAACGGGCGAAGTCATTGATTTTGGTCAAGAAAATGACAACCCAGAAAATACAAAACCGATAATTATTGAGGGTGGCGAGATTATCACAGAAAAGCGAGATAAGGTTTACATTGCTGGGGTAGATGTGACAATCTTAAATGAGCGGATTCAATATCTTAATGATGCTGGAGAGTTGGTGACAACGAGTTTGCGCGATTATACGAAACAAAATTTACTGCAAAAGTTTAGTAGTTTAGATGAGTTTTTAAGCCGTTGGCATCAGGCGGATAAAAAAAGTGCTTTGATTGCTGAACTGCGCGAACAGGATGTTGTGCTTGAGGATTTGCAGAGGGATGTTGAGAAAGATTTGGATTTATTTGATTTGATTTGTTATGTTGCTTGGGGTTGTCCTCCTTTGACGCGGAAGGAACGGGCGGAAAATGTCCGCAAGCGAGATTGTTTTGCGAAATATGGCGATCGGGCGCAGGCGGTGTTAGATGCCCTATTGGAAAAATATGCAACAGATGGGATTGAGAATATAGAGGATATTTCTGTGCTAAAATTAGAACCGCTCAAACAACTTGGCTCTCCTGGGGAGATTGTCAAACTGTTTGGCGGTAAATCTCAATATATTGAAGTTTTACGAGAATTAAAGTCTCAATTGTATCAGTTAGCGGCATAATGAAAAATCTGGGCGGTAATATCAAAAGGCTGCGTAATTTTATGCGGCAAGATCCCGGTGTGTCTGGGGATGGACAGAGGATCGAGCAGTTGGGCTGGTTGTTATTCTTGAAAATTCTTGATGCTAGTGACAAAGAGTTAGAATTGCTCAAGGATGATTTTGTGTCGGTGGTTCCCGAGCCTTTGCGCTGGGGTAATTGGGCGGCGGATAAGGAGGGGATGACGGGGGATGAGTTACGGAATTTTATTGATAGTAAGTTATTCCCCACTTTGCGATCGCTCGACATCAGCACCGGAAATCAACGGGCGGCGATCGTGCGGGAGATTTTTGAGGGTACGAATAATTACATGAAGAATGGGACAATTATTCGGCAGGTGTTGAATAGTCTCAACGAAATTGATTTTGAAAGTTCCGAAGATCGGCATTTATTCGGGGATATTTACGAGACTATTTTGCGCGAACTCCAGACGGCGGGCGCTTATGGGGAGTTTTACACGCCTCGCGCTTTGACGGAGTTTATGACAGAAATGGTTAACCCGATGTTGGGGGAAAAGGTACTCGATCCGGCTTGTGGAACCGGTGGTTTTTTAACCTGTGCGATTAATCATCTGCGTCAGCAAGGTTTGGATCAGGTGCGGGATCTGGAGACTTTGGAAAAGACGATTAAGGGGATGGAGTTTAAGCCCTTACCGTTTATGTTGGCGGTGACAAATTTGTTTCTCCATGACATTGAAGTGCCGAATATTGAATATACTGATAGTCTGAATCGGGAATATACTTCTATCGGTGATGCCGATCGCGTGGATGTGATTTTGGCTAATCCGCCGTTTGGGGCTTCGGTGACGGATGGGGTGCAGGATAATTTCCCGATGAGTTATCGCACGACGGAAAGTGCGGATTTGTTTCTGTTGTTGATGGTGCGGTATTTGCACGATGGGGGACGGGCGGCGATCGTTTTACCGGATGGATCGTTGACTGGGGATGGGGTAAAGGCGCGGATTCGTCAGCATTTATTGGAGTCTTGTAATCTACATACGATCATCCGTTTGCCTAATTCAGTGTTTCAACCCTACGCATCTGTGGCGACTAATCTTTTGTTTTTTACGAAGGGTAAGCCGACAAAGGAAATCTGGTATTGGGAACATCAATTAATGGAAGGGGTGAAGGCGTATTCTAAGAAAAAACCGATTCAGAAAAGTGAGTTTCAGTCGCTGAAGGCTTGGTGGGGTCAGCGAGAGGAAAGTGAGTACGCATGGCGGGTGAGTTTTGCGGAGTTGGAGAAAACTGGGTTTAATTTAGATGTCAAAAATCCTCATGTGCCTGAGCAAGAGAGGAGTTATAGTTCGGTGGAGTTATTGGGGATGTTGCATGATTCTTTTCGTAAGAGTGATGAGTTGTTAGATAGTTTAAAAAAGGAAAGAATTAATGGTTAAAAATCTCAACTTTCAATTTTGCAAGCTGTCCTTTATAAAAACTGATAGTGAAGAATTAAGCCAATTAGAAAACACTATCCTAATGAAGTCTATTTTTGAGGAATACAAGCAAGCTTTTCCCCTCAAAAAAGCTTTGTCAAAAACACAATATGGTTTTTCTGCTTCAGCTCAAGATTCAGGAAATTGTAGACTATTAAGAATCACTGACATTAAAGAAGATGGTATTAATTGGGCTACAGTTCCTTTTTGTGATTGTAGTGAAATTGATAAATATAGATTAGACGAGAAAGATATATTGATTGCTCGAACGGGCGGAACTACTGGAAAAACTATGTTAATTCAAAATATAGAGGAAACCAGTGTTTTTGCAAGTTACTTAATACGACTTTCTGTATCTGAAGATTACAACCCAGAATATATTTATCTATTTTTAAATTCCTATTTGTTCTGGAATCAAATTCTTGATTTAAAAAATGGAACGGCACAGCCTAATGTGAATGCGAATAAAATGACAACCATAATATTCGCCTCATGTCCAAAAGAAATTCAGGATGAAATTGTAGAATATAAAAAAGATAAATCTCTAAAAAATTCTGTTTTAAAACAAGCTCAGTTTTATTTTCATAAAATAAATATTGTTCATCAAAATTTAAAGTTAATTATTAGTGAAAATGAGAAGCAATCCCAGATAATTTCTAATTTGAAACAGGCGATTTTACAAGAGGCGATCGCAGGTCAACTCACGGCAGAATGGCGCACGCAAAACCCAATGCAAAAGGGAAATCCAGACACCGACGCAGCAGCACTCCTCGCCAAAATCAAAGCGGAAAAACAACAATTAATTGCTGACGGAAAACTGAAAAAAGAAAAACCCCTCCCCGAAATCTCACCCGATGAAATCCCATTTTCTTTACCTGATAGTTGGGTTTGGTGTCGTTTAGTAGAAATTGCCGAAGGTTTTGAATATGGATCAAGCTCTAAATCACTTAAGTCTGGGAAAGTTCCAGTTTTAAGAATGGGAAATTTGCAAAATGGATTAGTTGATTTAACAGATTTAGTATATACAAATGAAGAAAAAGAAATAGAACAATATGCTTTATTTTACGGCGATCTACTTTTTAATAGAACAAATAGTCGTGAATTGGTAGGAAAAACGTCTTTGTTTCTCTATGATAAAAAGATGATCTATGCAGGTTATTTGGTTCGCTATAGAATGCTTGGTTCAATAAGTTTTCAATACACTAACTATGTAATGAATTCTCAACTTCATAGAGATTGGTGTCATACAATTAAGGTTGATGCAATAGGACAATCTAATATTAATGCAACTAAATTACGAAGCTTTTGTTTCCCCCTTCCTCCTCTTGCCGAACAAAAAGTGATCGCTGAAAAAGTCGATCGCCTAATGAACATAATCGACCAACTAGAACAACAAATCAAACACCGCAAACAACTCGCCGAAGACCTCATGCAAACCGTCCTCCGCGAAGCCTTTGAATAACCTTAATGATCGGGACTTACGCACCCAAACCTTCATAACCGGGTTTTTTGCCGTTTCTGCGGTCTGTGACGCGCCTTCTGGGCAAAAAAAAACCGGTTTCTGAGCACCCGTGCGCCCAAGACTAAACAACAAAAAAGAGGTCATCGCGACCTCTTACCCCTCTACTAATCCAGCTTCGGCTCTTAAAGTAAACCTGTATTAGCTCCGGGCTTACCGGTAGCCAGTTGCACTTTAATAATTCTGCCGCCCATTTTCATAATTCTTTGCTGTTCCCGGAACCAGTTGTCGTAGGGAACCAGCTTAGTAAAATAGGTATTTTGCAATTCGCGCTGAGTGCGGATGCGAGTTTGACTGGGGACGCAAGCAGTCACCTTAAACATTCTCATGGGAAACTAACTCCTGAGTAGGTTTACAGATTTTTAGATGGATTTTTTAAAGATTGAAGGCAGGGAGTTAGGAGTCAAAACTAGCTCGTTAAAACTCGTCGGGCTTTCTCGACAAGCCTTTGACGGTCTAGCAATCACTCTCAACTTCCCTGACCTCTTTTCAAAGCCAAAGGTAACAAGTCCAAAGTTAAAAGTTAAAAGAGGCAAGAAATAAATGTTATTTCTTCTTCTTCTTTCTTCCTTCTTCCTTCTTCCTTCTTCCTGAGTCTTAGCTCAAGCCAGAGCAGATGTAGTCGAAATAGACGCCCATTTCTTTACCAGCGTCAGAACCGACCAAACCGGCGGTGACTTCTTTCATTGCTTGGATTGCTTGTACGGTAGAACCGATGGGCACGCCCAAGGAGTTGTAGGTTTCTTTCAAACCGTTGAGCACGCGCTCATCGAGAATGGAAGGGTCGCCAGCTAACATAGCGTAGGTGGCGTAGCGGAGGTAGTAGTCCAAGTCGCGGATGCAAGCTGCATAACGACGAGTGGTGTACATATTGCCGCCGGGACGAGTTACGTCAGAGTACAACAGAGACTTAGCAACTGCTTCTTTGACGATTGTGGCTGCATTGGCGCTGATGGCTGTAGCGGCGCGGACGCGCAGTTCGCCAGAAGCAAAGTAGTTTTTGAGCTTGTCTAGAGCGCTGATGTCCAGGTACTTACCTTGAACGTCAGAGGAATTGATAACGGCGGTAATTGCGTCTTGCATGGTTGTCTTGTTTCCTAGAAAGTGGCTGAGTCAGTCCAATTTTGGAGCTAGAATTTGGAATTTGGGATTTGAGATTTGAGATTTTTAACTGGCTGGTTATTTGCAAAAGCTTTTAACTTGTTGCCGGCAACCCCCAATTTTTTAATCTAAAATCGAAAACCTAAAATCAAATTCCTTACTGCATCGCACCGATAACGTAGTCGAAGTAAGAGGAAGCTTCGGAAGCGTCTTCTCCAGACAGCAGCGAGCTTGCTGCACTTTTCATAGCGCGAATGCCTTCGGCGACGCCTTCAATCGGGGTGCCGAGAGATTTGTACATTTCGCGGACGCCGACAATACCGATTTCTTCGATCGGAGTAATGTCGCCAGCTACGATTCCGTAGGTGATCAAACGCAGGTAGTAATCCATGTCGCGCAAGCAAGTTGCGGTCATTTCTTCGCCGTAAGCGTTGCCGCCGGGAGAAACAATATCAGGGCGCTTTTGGAAAAGTTGGTCGCCTGCTTGCTTGACGATGCGTTCGCGGGATTCGCTCAAAATTTGGGCGATGCGGACGCGGCGTTCACCAGAGGTGACAAAGCTCTTGATCCGATCTAATTCACCTGGGCTCAAGTAGCGAGCTTCGGCGTCTGCGTTGACGATTGATTTGGTGACGATACTCATCTTGTGTGTACCCGCTGGATATTTTGCTATATGAACTGCTCTGCGCTGGGCTAGCGAAGGCGGGCGCTTGCGTCCCGTATCTTTCCTGCTCAGGCAGGAGCTTTGACGGGGAAGGCTGGACTTTCCACACTCAGCAACTGTTGAAGTTGTTGGCGGGTGACTGCCTTCGGTGCTTAACGGCGCTCGTTCTTCACGCCGGTGCGGTTGTGAGTGCTCGCACTAAGCCTGTCGCTTACAATACCACAAATGACTGATGCGATCTTTAATTTACGATCGAGATTGCAGCAGGCCACTTAGTGGCGATCGAGTGACTGTCCGGCAGTTAGTAAGGATATTGCTTCTCTGACACAACTACCTCTCGCAAGTATTTTGAGGCATTATGTTCACATTCTGAGTGTTACTGTAATAGTTTGTAACATTCCTTTTCATATTGGGACCCTCGCTAGGGTGTTCTGCGTTAAAATTTCACGGATTAAAAACTCGCTATAATTCTCTCACAGCAAGGGTTACAGGCGATAGATTATTAAGGGGGATTTGTGGCGGGCGACGGTGCAACGCTCAAAGACTTTTCCCTGAGAGGGAAGGGAGACAGGCCGGAGATAGAGGGGGAGATGTGCGATCGTCTCACATCTTGCACCATTCTGAATAAGTCTTGGACGGGGGGGATATCCTGCCAACCCCTACTCCTCACAAGAAAACTCACTCTTTGCGTTTGTGCAACAGGCCGTCGGGTCTGTTCTCGATCGTGATGCCAGATATTAAGATCGTCGGAAATCGTAAGTTTCGAGCTTGTAGCTAGATTTGACTCTCACTTTTAATCTGGTGCGCCGTGAAAAGAAATCTATCAGCCCTTAAAAAAGCTTTACAGTTTGGCATTAGCGGTGCTGTCGGCGGTTTCGCCGGCAATCTAATCACCGAACCTTTCATGCAGGGGCTCACTGGTTCGGAATCTGTTTTTGACAGTGTATTGTCCACAGCTCGCTGGTTTGGATTGGTAGGCGGTGGCATTGCTACTGCTATCATGTTCGGCTATTATTACTATATCAAAGGCAAGCCTCAAATTAAACAGGCTTTAAAAAATGGCGGATTGTTTGGTTTAATAGCAGGAGCGATTTCTGGGGCGATTGCCGAAGGTATTTACAGCGGAATTGGCGACGGAAACAACGAATTATTGCGAGTAATTTGCTGGGGAATAGCTGGCAGTTTGTTAGGACTGGGACTTGCACAGCGGATTCCTAATTTGGGAGCGCTTCGCGGCACGGGAGGCGGCGGTGTTGGAGGAGTTTTGGGCGGCTGTTTGTTTATTCTGTTTGCTTACAATCTATCCGGTACCGCGGGCCGTTTAGCTGGCTGTGCTGCGATCGGTTTTTGGATAGGCATCATGTTGGTTGTAGCTGAAACTTTGTTCAACAAAGCTTGGCTGGTAATTAGTTACGATACCGGAGCAAATCGCACTCTCACTCTGGGATCGGAACCGATAACTTTTGGTAGCGATGAAAATTTGTCTATTATCTGCATTCCTAATGTTTCGCCCTTGGCCATGCGATTTCAATTGGAAGCAGGTCAAATTGTTTGCGAGAATGTTGATAGTGGGGCGGTGAGTTATTTGCGATCGGGCGACCAAAAGAAAATCGGCAACTGTACAATTACAGTAGGAAACTCGGACTTGCCAGCCCCAACACCAACAAATATTCCGCCTACCTTTATATCAGATCAGCCCGCAGTAAATTCTTTTACCAGCAGCCAACTTTCTCTGAAAGTAGGCAGTCGAGTTATTCCTCTGAGTGCGGGAACTCAACTATTCAACTCTGACATACCGAGTTTAACAGCCGCAGCCTCTAACGGTCTTGTAGCTATAGTTACTTCTCGATCGAGAAACGAGCTTTCGTTAGGATTGACCAATTTGTGCGATCGCGCTTGGTGGGCTACAGACATTCAAGGCGACATAAAAATGGTAGAACCTGAAAGTACCCTGACTTTGGCATTGGGAACTCAAATCGAATTCGGTGAAATTGACGGCGAAATTGTGTAAGTAAGAGAGTACAAACTGACATATTGCACCATTGTCAATAAGCCTTTCATGGGCGGGCAGGATGCCCACCCCACAAGAAAATTTACTCTTTGTGGAACGGGCATCTTGCCCGTTCTTAATAATAATTTAAGCAGAACTGCTACTAACTCCATTAATTACCGCCGCACCAATCAAATGAGCTAAACGCAAAGCTTCAGGAACTTTCCCAGTGTCTGTCAAACGCTGAAGCACCAGCGCAATTACTTCGGCTTTTTCGCCACAAACTTGAAAAAAGAAAGGTTCAAAAGTGTGAATTTTTCCGGCGCGGCGCAACAATTCTAAACGGTATTCTGAATCGGGTAAATGGCGGAGGGCTTTTTCAACAGCAGCTAAATCTGGTTGGCGCCGCATGACAGCAACGCAAGGAATTTGCAGCCGCGATGCTAACTCGGGAAGGTCAATAATATTGAAGCCGCCGAAAGCAATTCCGTCTAGCAAAACAAGATGCAATTGCGGCAGAAATTTGCCTCCGAGGAGTAGCCCAGAAATAGCATCCGTGGCATCTAATCCGTCTGGGAAAAGTTGTCCCCACACCATTCCTTCAAATCGAGTTCCCCCGCAGACTATGCCCGCGATCGACACCATACTGCCGCTTGTACGAGAAAACGGAGCGTCGTCAAAGCCAATAACCTTAATTGTGCGATCGAGCCTGAGCAAATCTGCCAGTTTCAACTTGTGGAGTTCCCTAAACTAAAGTTTTTGAGATTAGCTTGTGTTTTACATAGTATCATATACGTTAAATAGCTCATTACTAAAAAGGTTTTAGACAATTGGCAAAAAAATACGTAGCAGCGATCGACCAAGGAACCACCAGCACCAGATTTATCATATTCGATCGCCGCGGACAGATAATTTGCAGCAACCAACAAGAACACCAGCAAATCTATCCGCAACCAGGATGGGTTGAACACAATCCCGAGGAAATTTGGCAGCGAACCCAAAGCGTGATTAAAAATGCCCTCGAAATCGGCAATATCGATCCCAAAGATATTGCTGCCCTCGGTATTACCAACCAGCGCGAAACTGCAATTGTTTGGGACAGAAAAACTGGCAAGCCTTACGGCAATGCGATTGTTTGGCAAGATACCCGCACTCGCTTTATTTGCGATCAATTAGCTGAAGTTAAGGGCAAAGATCGATTTCAAAAACGATGCGGTTTGCCGCTGGCTACTTATTTCAGCGGGCCGAAAATTAAGTGGATGCTGGACAATATTCCAGGATTGCGGGAAGCTGCAAATCAAGGGGATGGTATTTTTGGCAATGTCGATACTTTTCTGATTTGGCACCTGACTGGCGGCGCGCACATTACCGATGTTACCAACGCCAGCCGCACGATGCTGATGGATTTGCAAACCCTGGATTGGGATGCCGAAACTTTGGAAATAATGGCAATTCCCCGCCAGATGCTGCCAGAAATTCGCCCTTCGAGTCAAGTTTTTGGAACTGCAAAAGGATTGCTTGCAGGTGTTCCAATTGCTGCTGCTTTGGGCGATCAGCAGGCCGCTCTCGTCGGGCAAACTTGTTTCAGTCCCGGGGAAGCAAAAAATACTTACGGTACGGGCTGTTTTATGCTGCTGAATACCGGTGAGGCGATCGTCCCTTCAAAAAACGGGTTGCTGACAACAGTCGCCTACAAGATGGGGGAATCGCCCGCTGTGTATGCTTTGGAAGGCAGTATTGCGATCGCCGGAGCTCTAGTGCAGTGGCTGCGGGACAATTTGGGCATCATCAACACATCTGCAGAAGTAGAAACATTAGCAAATACAGTCGAAGATAGCGGCGGAGTTTACATTGTCCCGGCCTTTTCTGGACTCTACGCGCCCTATTGGAAAGACAGCGCGCGGGGAGTAATTGCAGGTTTAACTCGCTACGCGACTAAGGCACACATTGCCCGCGCAGTATTGGAAGCGACAGCGTGGCAAACGCGGGAAATATTGGATGCGATGAATCAGGATTCAGCAGTGCAGCTTTTGTCTTTAAAAGTAGACGGAGGTATGGTGGGAAATCACACGCTGATGCAGTTTCAGAGCGATGTTTTGGGAGTGCCTGTGGTGCGGCCTGTGGTAGCAGAAACTACTGCACTCGGTGCGGCTTATGCGGCAGGTTTGGCGGTGGGTTTTTGGAGTCAGCTAGCCGAATTGCGCGACAATTGGGCGGTGGATTGTACTTGGGAGCCGACAATGCCGATCGCACTTCGCGAGCAAAAATATCGCTTTTGGAAAAAAGCAGTTTCCCGCACATTCGATTGGGAAGAATGAATCGCTGAGTTAACCCCAAAATCCGTATTTAGTGATATCCTTAAATCAGCACTATTTTTCAAATTGCAAATAAATGATTTCGCTAAATAACTTAAAAAAAATTCTCACCGCCTTTCTATTGATACTCACACTGGCATTTGTAGAAATCGCCACTAATTCCCAAATCGCCCTCGCAGATACAGCTACAAATCCCACAACCGCAGCCGAAGTCTTCAGCGCCAACTGTGCAGGCTGTCACATCAACGGCGGCAACATTATCAGGCGCGGCAAAAACTTGAAACAAAAAGCATTAAAAAAATACGGCATGGATTCCATCGCCAACATTTCCAACTTAGTAACCAACGGCAAAGGTATTATGCCCGCTTACAAAGATCGTTTGTCGGAACAACAAATTATCGATGTTTCAGCTTACGTGCTATCCCAAGCTGAAACCGATTGGAAATAAACCAGACTATCTACATTGTAAGACCAGGTTTAGCGCCTAACTTCAGGAAACCAAGCCGAGGTATAATGTAGGGGCAGGTTTAGCGCGTAACTTGGTAATAGATGAATAATCTTTATACAAAGCCTGCCTGCTTCTTGTCTTCTATTGTTCATCCCTTAATAATCTCAATACAAACCTGTCCTTTTTTCTGTTGTTTGCTAAAAAAATGTAAACTATTGGAGGTATTGGAAGTTGAAAAAATATTATTGTTGGCGTAGAACTTTAACTATTATTAGCTTGTGCTTGTATATAATCTTAGCGGTTAGCCCGCCTGCTTTCGCCTCGATTCACAAATATCAAGAAACTGCCGAGACAGTAATGTTTCGATCCGTACAAAGCCTGCGCGATACAGACGAAAAAGCATGGCAAGTGGTTTTGTACAAGCGAGTCAAGTCGGGAGTAGTAAAGTCTTTAAATCTGAGATTAGTAGGATTTCCCGGAACAGAATTGCAGCACCCGGTTCCGCTGAAAGTTGCTGCAGGCAAGCGGGAAATTGGCAATGCTAATGATATTTGGAACGAGTCGGGTTTGCCAATTAATGTCGGAGAATACGATTTCAAATCAATAATTACACAACTGGAAAGTAATCGACCTTTGCTGTTGAATTTTCCCGTAAAAAATCAAAAAGAAACAGAATTGCTGGTTCCTCCTTTTGCTGTCAGAGAATGGCGGCTGTTGTTAGACAGAAACTAAATATACGAATTTAAGCGCACTCTACATTTAACAGCAATACAATTTCCAATGTCACAAATCGCTATGTTTAAATTATGCCTTAAGGTAGATTTAAGGTAAGGGAATAATAATACAGCCGGGCCAAAACTAAATAGCTCAATTTAATCGCACTGTACATTTAAAATCTCTACAGTTTCCTGGATGTATCCAAAATAACTTTATTTACATACACCTTAAGGTAGATTTAACCTATTTGAAGTGTAATTATGAAACAAACTAAAACCTGAGTTAGTCGGGTGACAAAACTTCAGTGTTTTAATGTAGGTGTATTCAGGGTGAATCTAGTATGACTTTAATCAGTAAAATTGTCCGAAAAGCTTTGGCAACAGGTTGCTTAACGGTTGAGGCCGAAGAACAGTTGCGACAGCAGTTGCAGATGACTAAGTACGGTTTAGAAGATTTTGAGGCTTTTATTAATTTGCAAAAAGAGGTGATGGAGGGTAGGGTGAAACAGCAAGCTTTGGAATTGTTACGATCGCGCAAATGTTCTGCAACGGCTTGAATCCAGTTCGATCGACCTTTTGGATAAAATAAGGTCGATCGACCTTCGTATGTCGATCGGTCTTTCGGGGGCGGACTCTCGGGCCCACCCCACAAGAAAATTCACTCTTTGTGGAACAGGCCGGAAAGCCTTTTCATAAAAATGATACGCCAAGCGTGGAAAAAGGTTTCTACTGCATTCCTAGCTGTCGCCTTAACGCTTCTGGAACATTAACGGCTGTATCCAAACCTCGAACATTCTCCCACTTTGTGTTTTCGTTCCATTTGACATCGCCAAAAGTGCGATCACCGAGGTATGCGCCGCTGAGGTCTGCGCCGCTGAGGTTTGCGCCGCTGAGGTTTGCACCGAAAAGCTTTGCGCCGCTGAGGTATGCGCCGCTGAGGTATGCGCCGCTGAGGTTTGCGTCGCTGAGGTTTGCGTCGCTGAGGTCTGCGTCGCTGAGGTCTGCGTCGCTGAGGTATGCGCCACTGAGGTCTGCGCCGCTGAGGTATGCGTCGCTGAGGTATGCGCCGCTGAGGTTTGCGTCGCTGAGGTATGCGCCGCTGAGGTTTACGCCGCTGAGGTTTGCGCCGAAAAGCTTTGCGCCGCTGAGGTTTGCGCCGCTGAGGTTTGCGCCGCTGAGGTTTGCGCCGCTGAGGTTTGCGTCGCTGAGGTTTGCGCCGCTGAGTTCTGCGCCGCTGAGGTCTGCGTCAATGAGGTATGCATCGCTGAGTTCTGCGCCGTTGAGGTCTGCGCGGCTGAGGTTTGCGTGGCAGAGGTTTGCGCCACTGAGGTTTGCGCCACTGAGGAAGCTCCCAACTGTTTGGCGAAAGCCAGAACCCCCAACACACCCGCTATAACCTATGAGACGCAACAACCGACTTGGATCGTCAAGTTTACCTTCAGCATTAGGTTTCCCGCAAGGATAAAACATTATTTTGTCTTTGAATTCAGGTGTCTCCTGACCGTAACGGTGCAACTCCAACAGCAAAATCATCGCATTCAAACCAGCATAAATATCTATTTGTCGCTGTCCCAAGGTTGAGGTTCTCAATTGCTCTCGCAGTAGGCGCATCTTCTTTTGAGGCAAATTTTCCGGCGGCGCATCAATAAATTCCCCCTCGCACCACCGCACATAAAAACCCTCCAGACGCTGGAATAACTCCACAGGGCGAAACAAACTTTCTTCCCCTGCAACAGCCGGAGTTGTTAACAACCCCATCAAATATTCCACAATTTCTCGCGTCAGCGGCCCATAACCCAACAAATCATAAATCTCCCCGTCCATCTGAGAGTCTTGAATATTAAATCCTCTACGTTTGTTTCCTGGTTCCGTCCACTCTTCCAGACTTTGTTTCAATCGTTCCGCACACAGAAATTCACCAAAACTCTTGTGTACAAACTCCACAGAACCTTCTTTGCTGCCTTGCTGAAGATAAAAAACCGCCAAAGCATTTCTCAGAGGATCATCAATCCGTTTTTGTGCTTCCTCCAGAAATTCTTTAGCTGAGTCATGTGCTTTCAATCGTTTTTCAATCATCGCTACAGGAGCGCATTCCCCTCCCGACTGCACCACGCACAACGCGGCTTCTGTAAGGATGCGCCGCAAATCCTCTGTTTCCAATTCTGTCAAATCGCGATTGAGCTTTTCAGACCGCTGTTCCGTGAGTACCCAATTCACAGTTTTGTTGTAAATCAAAATTTTTGCTTGAGTGCTGTTAGTTCCTTGAAAATCCTCAAGTTTCAAGGTTTCGTCCCGGTGCATCGCCGCTAAGAGATAAAGCAATAGCGGTTCTCGCGACAGTTCTGATTTTACATTTTGTGGACAGCTTTGATGTTGCAAAAAATGCTTAAAAGCTGAGGTTTTTGCCGCACCAAATTGGGCTTTCCACTTGCTTAACCACTGTTGCTGTAGTCGGTTATCCATCACCTCAATTTTGACTCGCTCCAGGTTATCTGGCATTTGCCTTTCAATCCCTTGCAAAGCTAAAGTTCGGCCAGTAATCAAAACCCGGTGTCTCATTTCCGAATTCTGCTCGCAGTCCCGCTGAAATTGTCCTACTTGCTTGAGAAATTGCTCTAAACCGCCGCTACTTCTCCCCTCCATCACCAACTCGTCAAAGCCATCCAAGAAAAACAAATATCGTGTGTTTAGATCCATCAACCAGCCGTCATCGCTAGCAAAACCCGCAGTAACTGCATCTTTTAGCGTCTCTCGAAAACTCTTTTGCAATGTGGGAATATCTCGCAGTCGAATTAACACGGGCGTCCAAACTGGATGCAAATGTTGCCGCACCCAGTCAGCAAACATCCGACAAAAAACGCTCTTGCCGCGTCCGGGTCCAGCTTCGACGAACATCACCAGATTTTGTTTGTTTTCATCTGCAAGCAAGTTTTTTGCCCAACTTTCTAAATCAAATGCTGCGACACGCTTATTAACAGCACCATTTTTATCAATTGCCTTTGCCTTCAGAGGGACGTAGATATCCTTGAATGAAAAATTTTCTGCAAATACGGGTTCTAGGGGTAGAGAGGCTATCAGTTTTTGCAGGTAGTTGTCAATGCTTTGATATTTCTGCTGTTCCTCCCGCCATTCGGTGATAGAAGGCTGTCCAAGATGTTTCATGGAATCGCCGGAAACTGCCCAAGCTTCGATCAAATAGCGGTGAGTATTAGCAGCAACTCTCTTTGTCAAAATTTGAGCTTCATCGGCCTTCAGTCCGGCTTGTTGCAGCCGCTCTGACAGCACTCGGTTAAATTCCGTGGCTAACATCGAATCGCGGAAGCAAATAACAGTTTCTTTGGCTGCTTTATCGTTAACTTCTAAATCTGCCAATTTTTTAAGCAACTGCTTAACTTTATCGGAAACCGGAGTTTGCCCCATGCGATTTAACAGACTCTCATCTGGTCCAATAACCTCCTTAAAACTTTCCAGATAAGCCGCCTGACTGACGAGGGCAATGCACTCAGCTAAAGTCGGCTGCTGTTGAGTTTTTTCGATAAAAAACGCCAGCATTTTCGCCGCAATCCCGATAAATGGCAATCCAGTTCCCACAACTTGAGCTAAGGGAGAGTTCAAAACCTCTAGCAGCAAGTTGCTATTGTCCAGCTTTTGTTCTTTGAACATTTTTGCCAATTCTGCGGCTGTTTTCCCAGCTTCTCCGATTCCCTCCGCTGCTTCGGCGGAACACAGTTCTTTGATATCAGTATTTAAGAATTTCCAGATGCGCTTTGCCATTTTTACCTGCCACCTTTCACAAGAGAGAATGTGAGAAAATTTACATTTAACTCTGTAAGCATCCGTAAAGAAATAAAATCGGACTTACGCAAGGGTGGTCAGAAACGGGGTTTTTTCCTGAGAAGACGCGTTACAGCCCGCATAAACGGCAAAAAACCGGGTTTTTTGGGTTTGGAGCGGTTTTCAAACTAACAATTAGAAAAGATTAAGTGTCTTTTACCTTGACAAAACTACAAAAATCCGCAATAATTGTAGATTGTCTGTCTAAATCCGGCTCGGATCAGGTTAAGACATTCCAAAAGCTGGAGAGCAGTCAGCAGTCAAAAGTCCACAACGACCAATGACCAATGACTCCTCAGCTACCTGTACGGCAATTTCAACCACCATCCCATGACTTACGCAATCATTGAAACCGGCGGCAAACAATTTCGGGTAGAACCAGGCCGCTTCTACGACATCGAACTGCTTCACGTTGAAGCTGAATCCAAAGTCACCATAGACAAAGTATTTCTGATCCAGCACGAAGGCGAGGTTCATATCGGCCAGCCTCTACTAGAAAATGCCACTGTAGAAGGAACGGTTCTCCGGCATTTCCGGGGCCGCAAAGTCCTCGTCTACAAGATGCAGCGGAAAAAGAAAACTCGGAAGAAAAAAGGGCACCGTCAAGAAACAACTCGCTTCATGATTGACTCGATTAGCGTCAACGGTACAGTCTTGGCCGCCAGAGACTTAACAGCAGCAGTTGTGGAAACCCCCCAAACCGCCGAAACTGATTCAGAATAAAAAATAGTAAATACAGTTGAGGATATTATGGCCCACAAGAAAGGTACAGGCAGCACACGTAACGGACGCGACTCTAATTCTCAGCGTCTGGGTGTCAAAAAGTACGGCGGTCAAGTTGTCAGAGCAGGCAACATTTTGATCCGTCAGCGCGGCACCAAATTTCACCCCGGTAATAATGTTGGTATCGGCAGAGATGATACTCTGTTTGCCATGATTGACGGTGTGGTGACTTTTGAAAGAAAAGGCAAAACTCGCAAGAAAGTCAGCATTTATCCTGTTGTAGCAGCACCTGTGGCTGAACCCGTGCCTGAAGCTGTCGCAGTTTAATTCTTCGTTCCTAGGTTCGGCAGATTCCTGACAACTTAGCGTAGAACCGATAGTCCGACAGGGGTTGAAACCCCTGCCTCAAAGCTAAAGTCCTCTTCAGAGGACTGAAGAACTTATTAGTCCTCTTGAGAGGACTTTAGCTATTAGCCAGGGAATTCATTCCCTGGCGGACTAGAGGCTTAATTTGTCACCAATTTGTGGCTAGCCTCCCCCGACAATTGTGACAATTTCTAATATGTCGCCCTCTTGCATCTGTGTAGTTTCCCAAAATTGTTTGTGCAGAATTTCCCCGTTGTACTCCACAGCCACCAAGCGCGGGTTTAATCCCAATTGTTCTAGTAATTTTGGTAATGGTGTGTCGATCGCACAATTGCGAGTTTCTCCGTTAACTTGCAGCGCAATTTGATTTATCATAAGTAAAATATCAGTTATCAGGGCGGGTTTTGTAACAAAATTATATTTTATGCACAGACTTCCTGCGCTAAACCCGCCCTACAAATCGCAAATAAACCTAGCTTTTCCCGTGCAAAGCTTTCTGAGCTTTCAGACTCTCCATCCGAATCAACTGCGAGATGAAAAACTGCGTGACTAAAGTAGGCTGTTCCGCTTCCATAATCGCGCGTACTGCGGCAACTCTTTGAGCTCCGGCATTCAATACTTCATCGAGGTTGTTGATATCAATTCCGCCGATCGCAAACCACGGAATCGGTGACTTATCAGCAGCATACCGCACATAATCCAAACCCGCAGCCTGTTTATCAGGTTTAGTAGGAGTGGAGTAAACCGGCCCAACTCCAATGTAGTCGGCTCCCTCTTCAATAGCTCGCTGCATTTCCTCGCCATTCGTAGTAGAACGACCGATGATCCGTCCCGGGCCGAGCAACTTGCGCGCTTCCGCCACAGGCAAATCTTGCTGTCCTAAGTGTACGCCGTCAGCACCCGCTGCGATCGCAAAATCCACGCGATCGTTCACAATCAGCAAAGCATCGTAGCGGTGACAAAGTTCGCAAAGCTTGCGCGCGTTAGCCAGCTTTGCGCCGTCGTCTGAGTTTTTGTCGCGGTACTGCACCAAAGTCAGTCCGCCTTGCAAAGCAGCTTCCACGACTCCCAACAAGTTGTCTCTCGGCGAAGTTACAAGGTATAACTGCGATCGAAGTAACTGCTGGTAGCGCCGGTAAGCCAGCAAATTGCTTTCGAGAGTATAAACCCGATAGCGCATCTGCTTAAAAGCCGCGCCCATATTCCGATCGTAAATTTTGCCATACTCTTCGAGTACCCGCAGAGCTTCTTCCACCCGACAGAAATTCGCCTCCAGTAGCTGCTGAATGCTCGAACGCTGCTCTTCCTGCGGGTGACTCAACTCCGTACCCGGATCGGCCGGCGTATCCCTAGCACTGCGAAGTTCTGCGACGTGCCAAGCAGCCAATTCTTGACGCAGTTGCTTGCACTCGCCAGCTAAATCCGCGTTGTTGAGACCAAACCTGCACCATTCTTCAATAATTCTCAACCCTTCGCGCGATCGATCTAAATTTGCATCTAAGATCCGGCAGAGGGCTGGCTGTGCCGGTAAAGTTCTGTTTTGTTTGTCGGTCATTCAGAACCACCCTAATTATAATTAATTTTACCAGTCAAACCGCTACATTGTCCCACGCCGTATAGATTCTAGTACAGCGATCGGCTTAATTTTGGCATCAACCGATTTAATTCAGACAAATTTTTAAGTTTTATTGAATTTGAGAAAAACGAAGCATAATAGATCAAACTTGATGAGAGTGAAATCGTTAAGCTGCATACCACACTTGGGAGGAGAGCCGTGAGGTTAGCAGAACAACACAAAAGATTAAGGGAGAACAACCCAAACAGGCGGGTGAAATCAAAGTTCGATCGCGAAAACCCGACACGAAACACCGGAGGCGAAACTCGGATCACAGATAAGTTGCGTTTTTTTATGCTGATATACTCACAACAGACCAGGCGCAAAGAAAAGCGATCGCAAAACAAAGGTTTGAGTTCTTGCCTTCTGCTCGTTTTTGCGATGACCGCCCTTTGCAACCATCAACCGTCAGTTATCGCAGCCGGGATACCGGGAGTGCAGCTACTTTCTCAGACCCTGCAGAGCGACATTAACATACTGTACGTCAGCTCGACCGGCGGCAGCGACACGGGGGGCAACGGCAGCGATCGAGCTCCGTTTAAAACCCTTACCTACGCCTTAAGCGTGGCGCCGCCCAAAACAGCGATTTTGCTAGCGCCCGGTACTTACAGCGAGCAAACCGGCGAAAAATTTCCATTAATGCTCAGGCCCAGCGTGACAGTTCAGGGAAATCCCAACACTCGGGGTCAGAATATTGTCATCAAAGGCGGAGGATACTTTATCAGTCCGACTTCGGCGGGTCAAAATATCGCGATTTTAGGCGCAGATGGGGCGGGACTCAGCGGGGTGACGGTGACGAATACCAACTATCGCGGTTACGCTTTGTGGATCGAATCGAGTTCTCCAACGGTTGTCAACAATACTTTTTCTGGCAGCACTCACGACGGCATTTCGGTAGTGGGTACTTCCAGGCCGACGATTGGCGGGAATGTTTTCTCGAAAAATGGAGCTAACGGCATTACGATTTTTGGCAGTTCCCAGCCGGAAGTTCGAGATAATGTGTTTGAAAACACGGGATTTGGGGTGAATGTAGCGCAGAACGCTTCGCCTCTGCTCATCGGTAACAAAATTACTCGCAATAAAGACGGCGTGGTGGTGCAAGCTAATGCTAGACCTGTGCTGCGTAACAATTATATCGAGAGTAACCGGCGGGACGGAATTGTGGCGATATCGAGAGCTCTGCCGGATTTGGGAACTGCCGCCGAACCGGGGGGCAATGTTATTCGCAACAACGGTCAGTACGATGTGAACAATGCGGCCAAAGGTCAAGTAATCCCAGCTTACGGCAATCAATTATTGAGCAGCCGGACGACGGGCTCGGTTGATGTGGCGGGAACTTTTACCCCTGGGCCAATGGGGGGAAGTGCTTTGCAGCTAACGACCGATCGACCCCCCAGAACCGGTGGCCCAGACACTTCTCTCCCGGCTTACACTCCCGGCCGGCTAAGTCCCAGAAGTGAAAGAGCGCCACTTCCCCCGCCTGCGCCCGTTTCAAGGCGATCGGTGCAAACTCGATCGACACCGCCAAGCGCTCAGTTGCAGCAAGAGCTTTCTCCGAGGAATGCCGCTGGTTCAGCGGTAGTCCAAGGGGCGATCGCAATTCCCGTGCCCGATCCGAATTCTCGATCGGTTTCGGAAATTTCGGTACAGCAACCAATGATTCCTCCCAATTTTGATAGTTCGAGTTCGGTTTCTTCCGAGGGTAGATTGCCGGTTCCGGGCCGCAACATTCCTATCGGAAGGGGCGGCTATGTACCTGCACCTTTAGGAGGGAATTCTTTGCCCGATTCCCGGGAGAATTCGCCGTCATTCGATCTACCGTCTGCTTTGGGTTTGCGCTATCGAGTTGTGGTGGAGGCCAAGAGTTCGGGGGATCGACAAAAAATGCAAGCCCTGGTTCCGGGTGCTTTTCGCTCTTTTTCCAGCGGGCGATCGGTGATGCAAGCCGGTGCTTTTCGGGAACGCGAAAAAGCTGAGGAATTGCTACAAATGCTCAGCGCTAACGGTTGGAATGCTCGAATTGAGGAGATTAAATAGTTATTGGAAATTGGGCATTGGGCATTGGGCATTGGGCATTGGGCATTGGGCATTGGGAATATCCTTTCCGGCTAAGCTGTTCGGCATTTAAAGGAGCTTAACCAATAACCAATAACCAATAACCAACAACAAAATTTTAGGGCCTAGCATATCGGATGCCAGACCCTAAAAAGTTTGTAAATTAAGTTGATTCAAGTGGGTTTTTAGCTCTGCTGAGTTTCAGCCAACTACAACTAAGGTGGACTTTTTTGCAACTACTCTGCAGACGAGCTAGCTATCAGCGGAGTCTATTCAGACTTCTGTGTTTGACTGTTGTGCGATCGCAACTTTTGATTAATCCAATAGCCTCAAGCTATCTAACAAATCCGGATCGCAATATCAACCTTTTTTTGCTAATAAGCTACACGGTTCAGGCGTTGCCTGCGGACTAGAGCCGAGCGGGACAAATACTCTAATTCCAAATTTTTTATCCAAGTTTTTTGTGCTTCTTGGTTTTGCCCCTCATGTTTTTAAGTTAACACCAACTGCGCGCATAAAAACACTTTGTTTACCAAAGTTGACACTTTTTGATGTGATGAAATACTTCCAAAAGCGATTATTAACAATTTGTACGATCGCCAGAGCGCGCAACGTGCATACCCGGCACTTTTCGCTTGCTGTCAACGCAGCAGAGCTTCCCAAGTTGCGCGACCAACAATGCCGTCCGCTGGCAGTTGATATTGTCGCTGAGCCGCCTTGACAGCAGCTTGAGTTTCCGGACCGAACACGCCGTCAGCACTCACCCGCAAAAATCCCTTGGCCCGCAGCCGTTCTTGCAAATCTCTGACTGCCGCCCCCCGCATTCGTCTTCTCAAAACCGGAAAATTAGTTGGCTGCGCTTGGGGGTTAATCTCTGAGTTCTCGCCAGTTACAGGAGCGTTGTCGCTCGGGTTTTCGATCGCGCTCGGAGTCGCAGGAAACAGCCGGTTCCAAGTATCTTGACCGACTATGGCGTCGGGAGCCAGGCCTGCTGCTTCCTGGAACTGAGATACAGCTCTAGCGGTGCTTTGGGAGAAAATCCCGTCTACAGTGTCAGCGTAAAAGCCCAATAATTTAAGAGCAGCTTGGAGTTCGATTACTTCTGAGCCACGGCTGCCCAATTTGATGGCGGGGCGGACGATCGCACCTGTTTGAGCGATCGGGCTATTAATGTTACCTTGTTCGGAGGTAGGTAGTTGTGCCGCAGCAGGAGTAGGGGCGATCGATCCTATTACCAATAAACCGCACAAACTCCAGCCGAAGAGCAAACTCGGAACCTCGCGGGCTTCATTCCAGCTTGCTGTCAAGTTTTGGGACATTGGGAATTCGACCTCTGCAAAACTGGTAGCGATCGTACATCAAATCTGGAAAAAATTGGGAATTTCGGCATAGGGAATTGGGCATAAGGCATTAACTGATTCCCTGGCTATGCCTGCGAACCAGTTAAATCAAAACTCACAACTTTTCTCCCCTTCCCTTTCCTAAAAATAATTTATCCCCTGAAATAGCTGCAATTGGCAAAAAAACTGCTAGATTGCCCTACAGAAAACATTGAACCGCGTTCATTGGGCCCCAGCAACACCATGTCCGAATCCAGAACCGCCAGCCAAATAGACATCGGCAACGTCAACATCGGGAACTTCCAAGTCGGCAGCATCAGCGGCACCAAATACAACGACCTCAACGCCAACGGCCGCCCTGATCCTGAAGAATTCCCAATTCCCAACTGGCAAATCTACCTCGACCTCAACAACAACAGCCAGCCAGAGTTTAACGAACCTTCCACTCTCACCAACCAGGTAGGCAACTACGTCTTCGCCAACCTGCCGCCGGGCACTTACCAAGTTAGGGAAGTCCAGCAGCCGAACTTTCGCCAAACTACCCCAAATCCCTCACCCATCACGATTACCAGCGGGACAAACGCTGGCAATATCAATTTTGGCAACAACTTCAACGCAGGGACGATCGCAGGCACAAAATTCAACGACATCAACAACAACAGCAGCCGAGATCCCGGGGAACAAGGGCTAGCTAACTGGCAAATTTACCTCGACCTCAACCGCAACAACAGGCTCGACGGCGGCGAACCTTTTACTTTTACAAACGTTGAAGGCAAGTACGCTTTTGTCAATATTCCCGCAAATACATATTTGGTGAGAGAAGTCCAGCAACCGGGTTTTCGCCAAACCACGCCTGACCCCGGCCCGGTTAACGTTACTTCTAACGCCACTGTCAACAACATCAATTTTGGCAATATCTTTTTTGTCGGCAGCATCAGCGGCTTCAAGTTCAACGACCTCAATGCCAACAGCGTCAGAGACGCGACAGACCCGCCTCTGACCAACTGGCAACTTTACCTCGACCTCAACGGCAACGGCAGCGTTGACCCGGGCGAACCCACGACCATCACAAACCCGCAAGGCAACTACACTTTTGCGAATGTTTCCCCGGGCCGGTATTTGGTGAGGGAAGTCCAACAACCAGGATGGGTACAGACTACGCCAAATCCAGGCCCGATCGACATAATCGGCAATACCAACGCTGTCGGCGTCAGTTTCGGCAACAATTTTCCTACTGGCAGCATCAGCGGCTTCAAGTTCAACGACTTCAACGCTAACGGTATCAAGGAACCGACGGAACCGACAGTTGCCAACTGGCCGATTTACCTTGACCTCAACAACAATGGCGCCCCAGATCCCAACGAACCTTCGACTTTAACAAACCCCCAAGGTAATTTCTCTTTTATCAATTTGCCTCAAGGCACCTATTTGGTCAGGGAAGTCCAGCAGCCCGGTTTTCGACAAACCACGCCAAATCCGACTCCCATCATCGTGGGCAATGGCACAAATGCCACTAATCTCAGCTTTGGCAATGTATTGGTAACGGGAACGATCAGCGGTGTGAAATTTAACGATGTTAACGCCAACGGCCGCCTAGATCCTGGGGAACCGCCGATCGCCAACTCTCCAATTTACATCGACCTCAACAACAACAGCAGTTTAGATCCGGGTGAAGCGAGTACCTTAAGCGATGTTCAAGGCAATTACAGTTTCCGCAACGTTCCGGTAGGTAGTTATGTTGTCCGCGAAGTTCCGCCGCCGGGTTTCATTCTAACGACTCCCCCTACGGTGGTTGTTGTCTCGGCAGATATTCGGGCTAGCAGCATAGATATCGATTTGGTGACGGGAGATGCTGAGGGTAGGGCGGCTAAATCCTTGAATGACGACCCGCTGACCAATGCTAGCAGCTATGCGGGCGAACCTGCGGGCAATATTGGGGCGGATAGGTTGCTTTTGAGTGCGGGTGGTGATACTTATCCAATTAGTGATTTTTTGGTCGATCGACCTTTTGCGAATTTAGGCAATATTCCTAACTTTGGGCAACAGAATGTCGGTCTGAATCTGAATGCAGAAATCGGTCAATTAGTCCATAAGAATGAATTAATGGGGGGATTCCTTCCCTAGCACGACAAGTGTCGGAGACTTCGGCATTGTTTAGATGATACAGCCGGCCGGGAATCCCAAACAGCGGAGATTGACAAGGGAAGATCGGGCGCTAGCGTGATACCCTATTGTTGTTAATCCCTAAGGCATAGGCAGATCTCCGGGAAGCCCAAAGCTGGCCTGTATATGGGGAGCAAGATTCAGAGGCAGTATCATACCTGTTTTTAGGAATTATCAGACAATTCCCCAAGCGCGATCGCCCTCGTGGCCAGGTCGCTCAAGTCACCGAGGTTCAGTGAATCTTAACGTTGTTCCAGCTCTAAACAGCAAGTGTCCACGGGCAGAAGAACTCAGGGCGCAAATCTTGAAGATATTGCGCTCAAATTGCCACAGCTATTCAAAACCTGATATAATCTCGTGCGACAAAGCTGGAGTAAGCCTGATGTTAGATGAGGAGCCTTCGAGCAACGTAGACGTATGTATGATTGAGTAGCGATCGTCAGTCGCTAGCAGCAGCTAACTGCTGATTGACAAAGTGATACAGTAGCGTGTAGCTTACGTAGATTTAGGTGTGAAGGAAAAGAAAATCATGACAGAAGAATTAACAGCTAGTCAGATACCTGGTGTAAGTCGTCCTGTACCCGCAACCCAATTCGTGCCAGGGCCAATCATCAATTTTGGCAACGCTCCTGCGGGTATCCAGGGTACCAAGTTCAATGACGCGAATGCCAACGGCATTCGAGATGCAGGCGAACCGGGACTCCCCAACGTCCAAATCTTTATTGACACCAATAACAACGGCACTGCCGAGGCAGGTGAACCCTCGACGTTGACTAACGCCAGCGGAAACTTCGTATTTCCAGGCTTGCTTCCAGGCACCTATACTGTCAGGGAAATCCCGCCACCCAGATTCAGCCCGACAACTCCCAACCCAGTCGTCGTCACCCTCACGGGCACTAATGCCACAGTGTTGTTCGGCAATACTCCCATCCCGCCCGGTGGTCAGATTATTGGCTGCAAATACCTCGACGTAGATAACGACGGCTTTCGAGACGGGAGTGAACCCCCGATGCAAAACGTCAGAATCTATATCGATGCCAACAACAACGGTCAGCTAGATACAGGGGAACCCACTACCTTAACCGATAGAAACGGCGAGTACCGATTCACCGATTTGCAGCCCGGGCTGTACCGGATTCGAGAAGAGCGCGCCAACGGGCCTGGCACTGAACCGTTAGAAAGAGATTTTCCCCAAAGCACTCCCCCCGGCAACATCTCCCTGCTGGACGTTAACCTCCGCCAGGGCGAAATCTGGACCAGCGCTCAAGTGGGCAACACTCCCCTGTACGAAGCCTCGATCTTCAAATTCCGGGACAACAACGCCAACGGCATACAAGACGCAGGCGAAATTCCTCTCTCCGGCATCCCCTTCATCATCGATTTGAACCGGAACGGCAGAACAGACGCGGGCGAACCGCGACTGTTAACTGGCCCTGATGGTAGGGCCACCTTCAGAGATTTGAAAGCTGGCAGCTACTCTGTATTGGAAACCTTTGAAACATTCATAGCCAACCAGCCGCCAATTAACACTACCCCGAACCCGGTAGAAGTCACAGCCCCCGGGCCCCTATCGCGACAGCAGGGAGCGCTGCCTTTCATAGTGACCGATCCAACAGTTCCAGGCGGCCAGCGGATCGTTTCGGCGAACCTTCCGTCTCCGTTCCCGCCGGTCAACCCGGAACCCGCAGTCTTCTTCACCCCGATTCCGATCAATCCAGCCGGCGGTGCTGTCGGGAATACGCTGCCCAACATTACGATCTACAAATACAACGATCAGAACGCCAACGGTCGTTACGAACAGGGCCGCATTGCACCGGAAAGCCCCATTCCAGGCGTCACGGTCTACATTGATGCCAACGACAACGGCGTCCTCGACACAGGGGAACAGTCGAGAGTAACTGACACCAACGGAGTCGCCGCTTTCACCAACGTGCAACCGGGCAATTACGTGGTTCGGGAAGTGCCGCAAGCTGGTTTTAGTGCTACGACTCCGGCTCGGGTGCAGTTCAACCTCACCAATCAAGATGCCAACGTCGTCTTTGGCAACACCCCCAACAGCCGTATTACCGGGACCAAATTCCAAGACTTGAACGGCAACGGCTACCGAGACGGCTTTGAAACGCCGATCGCAGGGGTCGCAATCTACCTCGACAGCAACAGTAACAACGCTCTCGATGCGGGAGAAACCACTAGCGTCAGCGATCAGTTCGGCCGCTGGGAGTTTGGCAATTTGACCCCCGGTATTTACCGAGTCCGGGAAGTCACGCCTTCAAATTCTTTCCAAACTACTCAACAACTGGACATCGTTCTGGGCGCGAACCAAACGTTTACTTGTGCTTTGGTGGGCAACGGCCAGTTCTTTAACTTGGCAGTTCCCAAATTCCGGGACGACAACCGCAACGGCGTTCAAGATGCGGGCGAGCCTCCTCTGCAGAACATCCCGTTCACCTTGGATGTGAACCGGAACGGGCGCTACGATGCTGCTACGGAGCCTCTGGTCAGGAGTGATGCTAACGGTATTGCCCTGTTCACCAATTTAGCTCCTGGCAATTACCCGGTATTGGAAGTTTTTAACGAGCCAAACGTTCCCAACCCGTTCCCGGTTCCTACCGGGCCCAACCCTGTTACTTTCAGCGTGCCCGGGCCGAGTGCCTTTGTGACGCCGATCGTGCCGGTGCCAGTACCGACGGCAACACCGACGGGAACATCGACGACAGCACCGGCGGGAACATCGACGACAGCACCGACGGGAACATCGACGACACCGACGGGAACAGCGGCGGGAACATCGACGACAGCACCGACGGGAACATCGACAACACCAACGGGAACAGCGGCGGGAACATCGACGACAGCACCGACACCAACCGTCACTATTTCTAGCATCGGCGATCCGCTGACTGGCGGCGTAACTGCTTCTAGCATCCCCGATGCGTTGATAGACGGCGGCAGTTCACTCGATCCTACGGTTAAGGCCAGCAGCGTCGAGAGCTTGATCATCCCACCTGGGCTTCAAGGTTTTAGCTTGGGTGACATCAAGAAGTGGGAAGACGCGGCAAAGGCTTCGATGCTGTTGTTTAAAGTAGAGAACGGTCTCGATGAATCTACTTTACTGTTGGGCGCTCCTACTTCGACTCCCTTGTTTTAATGTTAAGTTGGGTTTCTAGTTCGAGACTCAGCAATTAGCAACTAGCTTGTTTAAACTGCACGTCAAATGATGTTTTGGCGTGCTTTTTGCTGTTTAGACAATAATTAGAGGCTCGCGGGCGGGTTTATGGATTTCTTGAGTTACTGCACATATTTTTCGTGAAACCCGCCTCTACAACAAATATATCCCGATGCTCCTAGGGGCGGGTTTTACCGACAATCTTTGAGGAAAACTCACAATTTATATAAACCAGCCCGCCACAATCATGGGTTCGGAAAAGGGGTTTATTTATCTCTTTAATTACTGTCTTTAGTCGTAGAGCACGATCGGCAAAAAGAGCGATTCCCTAGTTCCAGAAAACCTTTATTTATGGAGGTAGAACGAAGAGGACTTTTTTATGCCAACCGAACAGAAGATTAATCCGCCTCAACATCAAGAACAGCAACCCGGTATTGAATCGCAAATGACCCCGCAACCTCAGTCCTTCGCGGAGGGCTATCGCGGTAGCGACAAATTGCGGGACAAAGTAGCCTTAATTACCGGCGGAGACAGCGGTATCGGGCGTGCAGTGGCGATCGCCTTTGCCAAAGAAGGCGCTAACGTGGTTATCAGCTATCTCAACGAAGATGAAGATGCTAACAAAACCAAAGAGGCGATCGAACAACAAGGCCGGCGCTGTATTGCGATCGCCGGCGACATCGGCGACGAAAACGTCTGTCAAAACCTTGTAGAACAAACCGTTAAAGAGTTTGGTAGCCTCGATATCCTCGTCAACAACGCCGCCGAACAGCATCCCCAAGAAAGCATTGAAGACATCACCGCCGAACAATTAGAGCGCACCTTCCGCACCAACATTTTCTCGATGTTTTATCTCACAAAAGCCGCTCTCAAACACCTCAAAGAGGGAAGTGCAATTATCAACACTACCTCTGTCACCGCCTATAAAGGCAATCAACAATTACTAGATTACTCCTCCACAAAAGGAGCAATTGTTGCCTTTACCCGCTCTTTGTCTCAAAGTTTAGCTGAGAAAGGAATTCGCGTCAATGGAGTCGCGCCCGGCCCGATTTGGACCCCTCTAATTCCTGCAACTTTCCCTGAAGAAAAAGTGGAAAAATTTGGTGCAGACACGGCATTGGGACGCGCGGGTCAACCCGATGAAGTTGCCCCCAGTTTCGTGTTTTTAGCTTCAAAAGATTCGTCTTACATGACTGGTCAAATTTTGCATCCCAACGGCGGATCTGTGATTAACGGATAGATTTGTCGCGAGTTGAGATATAAATAACCGCATTTTGTAGGGGCGACTTTCACCCACAATCTCTGACTATAACTCACAATCTAAATAAACCCGCCCCCAAAACCACGTTACCTAGGGCGGGTTTATTCATTTTTTTAGTTAGCTCAAATCCGGTAGCATCGTCGGGCGTAAAATCCAGTCAACAGCGATGCCCACTTACCTTCGCCGAAGGGTCACCAATCACGGACGGTGCAACCGAAATTGATACAATTAATCTGCGTTAATCTGTGTTGATATGCCCTCATCGGCCGAAAAAAAAAAGAATTTCTGAACCGCAGAGGACAAGGGATTGACGCTGATTCACGCACATGAATAATTCCGATGCAGCAATCCTAAATCATTTGTGAATTTCTTACTCCCTCCCCTTTCCAAGGGGAGGGTTGGGGTGGGGTAAAAAATGTACGACTCCTGCAAGGATTGCTATAACAGATTTGATATTAGTTTTTGAACATTGGTGACGTTTACACAAAACAGTAATCCCGCTACGTGGGTAGCGGGATTGATAGGTTGCAGTTTAGCTAGTTTTGAGCTCAGCTAGAGCTACAATTAGCTCGCTGCTGAATTAGCTCAGGTTAGCCATTTCTTGCTGGAGGGTGCTTTTGGCTGCTTTGAATTGAGTAGCCATTTGTTCCATTTGTGCTTCGCTCAAGTTGCGGCGAATTTGAGGGAACATATCGTTTTCTTCTTCTTTTACGTGATCTTGAACCGCTGTTTGGAGCTGTTTGATTTGGGCTTTGAAATCAGAAGAACTGGGGTCCATTGACTTAATCTTGGCGAGCATTTGCTTCATTTCTGCTTGCTCGTCGTACAGTTCTTGAGTGTTGTTGTAGTAGCTGCGAATTGCTGGGTAAACAATTTGTTCTTCGGCTTCGGCGTGAACGCTGAGGTCTTTGTAAAGTTGACCGAAGAATTCTTGCACTTTTTGAGGATCGTCGGTGCTGGCGATTTCCATAAAGAGGGTATCGGTTTTGCGGTGATCCATTGAGATGATTTCGGTGATGTTCATATCATCTTTGGTGCGGGTAACTGCACCGCCGATGATGCCGGTCATGGCTGCCATTGCATCTTGCACGCGAGCCCAAACGCCTTGGTCGGGGTCTTTGCCGGTCAGTTCGCGCACTCCTAAAATTTCTAGAACTCCTTTTAGTTGTTCTTGGTGAGCGCGGTTCTCAAAGTTAACTGTGTTGAGGGGGGTAATGGCAGCTTCGATGTCAGCGCCGACTACTTGAGCAGCTTTGTGAATTAACAAACCGGCCATGGTTTGTTTGTGTTTGAGCAGTTCGTGCTGGGTGACTTTTTCAAACAATGTCAGTTCAGAACCTTCCATGAGTTTCTGAACTTCTTCAATCATTTTTGCGCTGGTTTCTTTGGGCTCGGCTTGAATGCCATATTGCACGATCGTAGTTTCTAATACGCCCATGTTTTTGCGATCGTCTTCGAGCATATCCCGGAAGCGCTGGGCTAGTTCGGAGTCGTTGCAGGAATTGATGAACAATTGCTCGTTGGCGATCAACAGGTTTTGCAGCGCTTTCATGTCTGCTAATTTAGTGGCTATCGCTTGGCGCTTGGTATCTTCTAGGGTAGCTACCATCTGTCGTTTCTCCTCTCAATGTCTTTAGTGTTCTTACATCTCTTAATTTATTGATATATTCTGATAACATCCTCTTTCTCCCGACTGATTCATTAATATCCCGCGCAACCTATTGACTTTTGAGCCAAAAAAGGGTAAGTATTTGAGACTGCTTGAAAAAAAGCAAAAAGCAAAAAACAACAGATGAGTAAGGATGAATGGCAGATGAGTGATGATTTCTGTATCAATTAATCCCGATCGCATAGCTGTAAAGCGCTACCATAGTTGCAGCCGAAGTTAACTAAAGTTTAAGAATAACTAGCTTGTCTCAACTGCTCACTGCTTTAGAGTTCCCAGCCAATGTCTGGAAGCTGAATAATGGGTTAACGGTCATTCACCAGCGGATTTCGGCCACACCGGTGGTCGCGCTAGACGTGTGGGTGAAAGCTGGCGCTACGCTGGAGCCGGATTCTTGGTCGGGAATGGCTCATTTTCTAGAACACATGATATTTAAAGGGACGGATTCGATCGCCCCTGGAGAATTTGACCAGGTAATCGAAAATCGCGGCGGTGTCGCCAACGCAGCTACAAGTCACGATTACGCGCATTTTTTCGTCAACGCTGCGGCTGATTATTTAGCAGAAACAGCGCAGCCACTGGCAGAATTGCTGCTGCGGGCTTCGATTCCCGATCTGGAATTCGATCGTGAGCGAGATGTGGTACTCGAAGAAATCCGTCAAGCTCAAGACAATCCCGATGGGCTGGGTTTCCAAGCAATGATGGAAACAGTTTACCAGCGGCATCCCTACAGGCGATCGGTACTCGGCACGGAAGAGCTGCTGATGTCGCGAACTCCCCACGAAATGCGCTGTTTCCACCGATCGCACTATCAGCCGGAAAATATGACTGTGGTGGTAGTCGGGGGAATTGATGAACAACAGGCCAGAGATATTACGGGGAAAGCTTTTGAGCAGTTTTCCGATCGGTGGGATTGTCCCAAATTAACCGCAGAGGCGGAACCGCCACTGATAGAAATTCGCCGTCAGGAACTCTGTCTCCCCCGATTGGAACAAGCGCGGCTGATGATGGCCTGGACGGGCCCGGGAGTTGAACACTTGCAAAGTGCTTGCGGCTTGGATTTACTGTCGGTGTTGCTTGCAGACGGGCGGACTTCGCGTTTAGTCAGGGAATTGCGGGAAGAATTACAATTGGTAGAGGCGATCGACAGCACTTTCTCGCTGCAACGGGAATCGAGTTTATTTACTATCAGTGCAGTCTTGGACGCGAAGGATGTCGAAGAGGTGGAATCTCGGATTTGCGATCGACTTTGGCAATTGCAGTCTGAGCCGGTTTCCGAGGTAGAATTGCTTCGGTGTAAGCGTTTGCTGTGCAACGATTTTGCTTTCTCCCTCGAAACACCGGGACAGTTAGCCGGTCTTTACGGATATTACAATACGATCGCCACTGCGGAATTAGCGCTTAGCTATCCCACCAGGATTAAAGCATTTGGGCCATTAGACCTCCAGCGCCTAGCTCAACAATATCTCTCTCCTCGGCGCTATACGGCTGTGGTACTCAAACCAATCTAATTGGTAAACGGGTGAAAATACATATATTTTTGGTACCGGAGAGATGTTCGGCATTTGTCCGGGGTTCTTTGTGCTTGTGGCGCACCCTACGGGATAGATGTTGTTACATTTAGATGTTGTGGGTCAGGCCCTGCCCGGTATGACATCATACAAGATCCGCATGGAAAATAGAAAAAGGGCAATCAAGTAATTACCAATTACCCATTACCCATTACCCATTACCCATTTTCAATTACCAATACTTCAGCTACTCTCAGTACAAGTTCCCAACTAAATTAACCATGAAAAATGAAATCCAGCGCACGGTTTTAGACAACGGTATTGTTGTCTTAGCAGCAGAAAATCCAGCAGCAGATATTATTGCAGCTAGGATATTCCTGCGGGCAGGCAGTCGCTACGTGCAGCCGGAACAAGCAGGATTGTGTCACTTGCTGTCGGCGGTAATGACTAAGGGAACCGATCGGCTGTCTTCGCTGGAAATTGCCGAGCGTGTAGAATCGGTGGGAGCGAGGTTGAGTGCCGACTCTACTACAGACTATTTTTTAGTGAGTTTGAAGACGGTTTCTGCGGATTTTGAGGACATTTTGGAGTTGGCGGCGCAATTGACGCGATCGCCGACTTTCCCGGAAGCTGAAGTCGAACTCGAACGCCGCATTGCCATATCGGCAATTCGATCGCAACAAGAACAGCCATTTGCGATCGCCTTCGAGCAATTGCGGCAGGCGATGTACCAAGAACACCCCTATGCTTTCTCTCCCTTGGGCACGGAAGCTACTATGTCAAAGCTAACGAGAAACGAGCTCGAACTGTTCCACAAAACCTATTTCCGTCCCGATAATGTAGTTATTTCTGTAGCCGGCAGAATATCGACCGAAGATGCGATCGCCCTGATCGATCGAATTTTTGGAGACTGGAAAGCGCCTTTAACACCCTTACCAACTTTAACCGTCCCCCCTCTGTCACCTTCCCCTGAATCGGTCGTTACGGCGCAAGATACGCAGCAATCAGTGATTATGCTGGGCTACCTCGCACCCTCTGTCAAAAATCCCGACTATGCAGCGATTAAGTTGCTGAATACTTATTTGGGTAACGGTTTGTCGAGCCGATTGTTTGTGGAATTGCGGGAAAAGCGGGGCTTGGCTTACGACGTTTCCGCGCTGTACGCGACGCGCTTGGACACGGCTCAGTTTGTCGTGTACATGGGTACGGCGCCGGAAAATACGGCGACTGCTTTTGAAGGATTGCGCGCAGAAGTCGATCGACTCGCCAACACCGAACTAAGCGAGGAAGAATTGCAAGCTTGCAAGAATAAAATGCTCGGTCAATATGCTTTAGGAAAACAAACTAATTCGCAAATTGCCCAAGTTTTAGGCTGGTATGAAATTTTGGGATTGGGAATTCAATTTGACCAGCAGTTTCAAGAAGAAATTGCACAGGTGACAGCTTCACAAGCGCGGGATGCTGCTAAGAAATATTTTGTAGAACCGTATGTTTCTTTGGTGGGCCCGGAGGCGGCGATTACAGAGTTGGGGGCGGTGGCTGTTTGTTAGAAATGGGCACTCGAACTTTTCAAAAGTTCGAGCGCACATCTTGCACCACTCTTAAGAACGGGCTAGAAGCCCGTTCCACAAAAAATCAATATTCTTCTGGAACAGGCATCTTGCCTGTTGCCGATGTGGCAATATGCCTGTTCATAAAAGAGTAAATTTTCTTGTGGAACAGGCATCTTGCCTGTTGCCGATGTGGCGCAAGATGTGCGATCCCATCGATCTCACATCAAAAGACTTTGCTCGTCCACAGATTTCAAAATAGATGCGATCGCACGCACTGGTTCGTTCTGGGTTGCTGCGTGCAAATGCAATACATTATCATCATCAGTTGTGATGTTCTTATAATTCTATTGCATTCTCAATATTTCGCACAAATGTGGCAACTCTTGATTTCGGAAACTCAGAAATTCCCAATGAATTCATATTCCTTCCTCCATACCGACCAAATATAAGAGTCCGCTCTAACTGGGTTTTTATCCTGACACAACAATCGAAATAAGTGTCTTATTCAACTTTGGGATTTTCCTCAGACTTTTTCATTTCTTGTTGATTTTGAGATTGTAACGTTTCACGTGTTACCAAAAATTTTTTGCCTAAATCTGTAACATCAAGATATTTGGTCAAATTGATTGATCGTTTCCCATAATCACTCGCTCGAACTATATCACTGATATAACCAGATTTCGTCGCAATCAATTTCAAATCTCGTAAACGCCTTAACTCATCACCAACTCTATCTGAAACATAAAAGTCATAATTAGTCTTTGTGTCAGAATGCCTGTCAAGCTGGTCAATCTTTTCATAATCCTTATCACCAAGCAAGAAATTATACATAAAAGCTTGCGTTTCTTCTAAACTTTTTTGTTGTTTTTCTAGTTGTTCTAATTGTTGCGCTTGAAGCTCATCAATTTGTTTTTTCTGCTCATTGATTTCTTGCTTTATTTGCTTGAACTTAGCGGTAACGCCACCATCCTTAGAAACACCAAAATCCTCTAATCTGTTAAGTAATCCAGAGTTGAATAAAAATACAAGAGCAATAAGTATAATATCAGGAGCTTCTATCTTTCGAGGTTGTCGTTTTTCTTCAAATAATATTGGGCTAATCAGGCTAAATATCAAATAACCCATTGCTATGAATGAAATAATTTCGATCCACCAATTTCTGGAATTTTTGTTTTCCTCAATGGAACCGCTGATCATTGACTCCTGTTTTATTTGCTCTTGATTATTGTCTTTACTCATAAACACCTCATCTAAAGTTATATTATTTACGTTTGGCTGAGTGCTGGGTTTTGTTGTTCTCTAATATATAACCCATTTGACATCTTTTAGCGAGCGCAGGTTTCGAGCGTGTACTTGACTATCGATAATATCAGGTCGTGAGTGGATGACTCCTTCGCTTTGCCAATAAGCAACAAGCTCTGCTCCAGTTTTAGGTGGGTTGTTCAGAACTTGTCCGATCGATAAAACACGTAGGATGTACTCAGATAAAGGCAGGTTTAGCCGCAAAGCTTCAGTAGACAGTTGACTTTATAACTCCGGCGGCAACTCTAATTGAATGCTCATGTCTGCGTTCCTCATCGATCGAGATTCTAAATTAATCGTAGCTGATGTCCTGATTATCCGAAGATACCTGCGCTACAACAGAAAAAATATAACCAGACTTCTCTTGAACCTTTTGTGTTCCCGATCGGTCTAAATTCAAGACAGACCCATCAGGTCTAATTTATATGTACTTAGTAAAGCACTTTCAGATTAAAAAAGAGCTGACTCCGTGGCTCAGCGGACTCCTGGCCGCTTCCCTGCTTGCAGGAGTCGGCTACACAGCTTACAGCCAACTCACAGTCAAATCCAGCCGCGAAACCAGACGCAGGGAAAAAACCGTTGCTGTCGAAAGGGTGAACCTGCCGATTACAATTTCGGCAAACGGCACAATTGTGCCCGAACGTTCCGTTAACGTCAGCCCCAAAACTTCAGGAATGCTCAAAAGTTTGCTTGTCAAGGAAGGAGATAAGGTTGAAAAAGGGCAGATTCTCGCCTACATGGACGACTCCAACCTCGAAGGGCAACTTACCCAAACTCGCGGACAACTCGCCGCCGCAGAAGCAAACCTGGAAAAATTGGTCAACGGCACTCGAACCCAGGACATTGCTGTGGCTAAGGCAGTGTTAGCAGAACAACAGGCAAGTCTGGAAAAATTGCTCAACGGCAATCGAACCCAGGATATTGCTGTAGCTGAGGCAGCGTTAGCTGAACAACAGGCAACGTTGCAAAAATTGCTCAACGGCAATCGAACCCAAGATATTGCCGTAGCCGAGGCACAACTAGCTGAACAACAGGCAAATTTACAAAAATTGATTAAAGGCAATCGCCCTGAAGACATCGCCCAAGCAATTGCCAAACTCAGAGATGCCGAATACGCCAAAAACCAAGCAGAGGAAGACTTTCAGAGAAATCAGGAACTCTATAATGCCGGCGCCATTGCTTTGCAAGTTGTGAACAACTCCCGCACCGCGCGCGATCGAGCTCAAACGCAAGTCAGGCAAGCTGAACAAGCTGTAGCTTTGCTGCAAGCGGGTACTCGCCCTGAAGAAATCGCTTCGGCGCGGGCTGCTGTCGAGCAAAAACGGCAAGCTTTGACCCTGGCGCGATCGGGCGCACGCCCGGAAGACATCGCTGCGGGGCGGGCCGCCGCCGAGCAAAAACGGCAAGCTTTGGCCCTGGCGCGATCGGGCGCACGCCCCGAAGAAATCGCAGCAGCCCAGGCCGCCGTCGAGCAAAAACAGCAAGCTTTGGCGCTGCTAGAAGCCGGTTCTCGCCCGGAAGACATCGCCCAAGCCCGCGCCCAAGTTCTCGCCGCTAGAGGCAGCCTGCAAAGCGTTGAAGCGCTGATCGACGACACTGTGCTGCGGGCTCCTTTCACCGGCACTGTCACCCGCAAGTACGCCGATCCGGGCGCTTTTGTGACTCCCACGACTGCAGGTAGTGCGGTTTCTTCGGCGACTTCTTCTTCGATTTTGTCCTTAGCTTCAAAAAATCAATTAGTAGCAAACGTAGCAGAAACTAATATTTCTGAGATTAAGATCGGCCAGGCTGCATCTATTCAAGCCGATGCTTTTGCGGGAAAGACTTTTGCAGGTAAAATCACTCAAATTTCGCCTCAGTCGATCGTCCAGCAAAATGTGACAAGTTTTGAGGTAAAAGCGGCAATTATTAATGATGATAAACAAATGCTGCGATCGGGAATGAATGTGAATGTGGAGTTTAAGGCTGGTGAACTCAAAAATGTTTTGGTAGTTCCGACTGCGGCAATTGTCCGCCAACAAAGGGAAACGGGGGTTTTTGTTGCGGGTGGAGAAGATGGTAAACCTGCTTTTATGCCGATTAAGACTGGTATGACGGTGGATGACAAGACGGAAGTGCGATCTGGCTTGAAAGGAAATGAAAAAGTGCTGCTTAGTTTACCCCCCGGATTGCGGCCTAGATCCCAAAATCCATCGTCGGGCGGGATTCCGGGTTTGCAACCGGGTGGGGGAACGCGCTTGCGTTAGGGTTTTGATTTTTTTATTGAACCGCGAAGACGCGAAGGGCGCGAAGGAGGAAAAGGAAGAAGGAATAAGGAATAAGGTTTTAATTGCCTATGCTTTTCGGCTCACTGCCCAATACCCAATGCCTAATCAATAATAACATGAAATTACAGACTCGCCCCCGCACAAACAAAATCTCTAACGTTCAAATTGCGTTCATGGCGACAGAGGCGCTGTGGAATAATAAGTTGCGTACCAGTTTAACTATGCTGGGCGTAATTATTGGGATATCTTCGGTAATTGCCATTACTTCTGTGGGACAAGGAGTACAAAAATCAACTGAAGAACAGTTAAAGGCTTTGGGTACAAATGTGCTGTTGGTTTTATCCGGCGCTTCGCGATCGGGCGGTGTCAGTCAGGGAAGCGGTTCTGCTACTACCCTGACTTGGGATGACGCTAAGGCGATCGGCAAACAAGCTCCTGCAGTTAAGGCTATTTCGGCTTATTTGCAGCGCCAAGTGCAAGTGGTTTATGGCGGACAAAATTCATTTACTGCTATTTTGGGAACAGATTTAAATTATCCAGATGTGAAGAACATTCAACCCCAAGAAGGACGGTTTTTTAACGAGGATGAATTGAATGCTGCTGAGCCAGTAGTTGTCCTCGGTTCTAAGGTGCGGGACGAACTTTTTGGAGCCGGAGCTAATCCGCTATCCTCCGATATTCGCATTCAGGGAAACCGCTACAAGGTCATTGGAGTGATGGAAAGCAAGGGGTCTGTAGGGGGAACGGATCAGGACGATCGAGTGTATATTCCCCTCAAAAATATGTCTTCGCGGATTGTGGGGAGAAATTCTTTAGCAGGGATTGCGATATCGGGTTTTTGGTTGGAAACTGCGGGCGAAGCGGATTTAGCGGATGCTCAATTTCAAGTGGAAAATATCATGCGCTTGCGCCACAATATTTATCCGCCACAACCGGATGATTTTCGAGTTGTAAATCAAGCTGAAATCGTTAATACTTTTAGCAATGTGATAGGTTTATTTACGGTTATGATCGGAGCGATAGCCGGAATTTCTTTGGTGGTTGGCGGCATCGGTATTGCTAATATTATGTTGGTGTCGGTTGTGGAACGCACTAAGGAAATCGGAATTCGCAAAGCGGTAGGCGCTACTAATGCAGCAATTCTCATTCAATTCATGGCGGAATCTATTTTAGTTTCCACGGTGGGGGGAACGGCGGGTATTGGGTTGGGAATTGCGATCGCCTTTGGGGCCTCGACAGCGTTCAAATTTCCGTTTGTGGTTTCTGTATGGTCGATCGCAGCAGGTTTTGGGCTGTCTTTTACCGTCGGGTTGTTAGCTGGAGTATTGCCGGCTCGGAATGCGGCTCGCTTAGATCCGATCGCAGCCTTGCGGAATGATTGAAGTGTACTCATCCGCGTTTATCTGCGTGCATCTGCAGTTAAATATTCCAAATCTGCCAGCAATGTTAGATTAAGACAATTTAAAATGCTGGATTTGATCGGGCGCTTTTCATCCCAAAATACCATCGATGAATAAAAGTTAATTGCTGGCGATGAATTCAAAAGCTCAAAAGTTTTACGTGCAACTCTCTCGCTGTCAAAGCTGAGAAAGTAAACAGTATCATCAAAAATCGTAGGTTTATTAGCTATTTCACCGATTAACCTAAAATCCAATTTTTTATAAAGCCCGCAAATTGCAATCTTCCAAAATTTGAAGCTATAATCGCCAACCCCAAAAATAGAAAACCGAGGATTGTGCTGATAAATCTTGCTTTTGCGATTGTCTAGATATTGTCCGCACTCCTCCAGATAGCGCCAGGTTTTAGGAGCTATCTGGCTGATAGGTTCGGTTGACTCGCCAATAAATTTTTGAGTTACTAAAATATAGCGGTTTGTGGCGTTAATGCGATTTTGAGCGACATCCGATCCTTTAAGTAGCGGAAATAGATAAGTTTCCTCAAGCTCGACAGCTTCCCCAAATCCATTGACAAACAAATTATCAATTTTCCGAAACTCCATCACATTCGAGCAGTCATGTTTGACGCCCGATCGCCATTTGGTTCCTGAATTTACAGCATATAAATTACTCAATTTATTGAAAGAATCTATATCTTTAACCAGGAGATTGTTGTGATATCCGATTCGATGACCTTCAGAACTTTCTAAACTGCTAAATACATCGCAGAAGTAGTTTTGTGAACTTAAGTCAAACTTGCAGTATAACAAACACGCATCCACATTTGCACCAAAATACTTTTTAGCATCTATTGTGTAAGTTGCACAGCTAGCGAGATTAAGTTTTTTTGAATGAATGTAGCTCAATAACTTTCTGGCCACGGAAGTCTTGCAAAGCATTGCCAGAGTGGCGTCACGATTTTGCAACCATTGTATCGCATGGATCAGCATCCATTCTGAGATATCGAAGTTACTTTTACCTGTTAGTGCATCTAAGCCAGTGTGCTTTTGAAAATTACTTTTTTTAGGCAAGTTTTCACTGCCAATAGTTCCTTGTTGTGAGTTGGTTACCCAAGGAAAGTTGCCAAGTACCAGCACCCTATGATTAAAGTAGTTGATTAATGATGTCCAGTCAAACTCAAAAAAATCTCCGTGCTTAACCTCACATCTTTCATCCTGTAACAATTCATGCTTAGCTCTTAATTCTCTTAAATAACTTTGATTGATTTCAACCCCGATAATCTTGCTGGCGGATGGAAACAAATTTGCAGCAGCTTTAATGAAATTACCTATCCCGCAAGTTGGCTCAATGATGACTTTGGGGTTAACATCAAGTTCTATCAATTTCCGACACACCATCTCGGCTAATTCCAGCGGTGTCTGAAAATCCCCATATTCTAGTTTGGTTTTGCGATCGTTGGAACTCATCGGTTAGATTGATAAACTGCGATAACCCCTTCCTGTTGTCCAGCACGCTCAATCACTCTTCCATACTGAAGTCGCCATTGCAACGCATTAGAAATCGTCAAAAAACCTTGCTGTGGTGGGTTTCTCAGTATTTCGTCTGCAATGTTACCTGCTTCAATTTCGTCAACAGGTAAATTTTTGTCAAACATGAAAGCAAGCAAATCATCTTTATTGCCTTCATTGTCTAAAATATTACGAATTCCACGGGTCATTTGAAAATCTGCTGTTCTTTCCGCACTCACGTAAATTGTATGCAAAATATTCAGCGTTGCAGTTCGGATCGTACTGTTGTCTGTCTTTTCGTAAACAAAGATAATCAGTGAATATCCCAGCCCAAAAATCTTTTGCCGTGCAGATTTGAAAGGACATGACGACTGCGGTTGCCTAACGCTTGTTACCTTCACGTCAACTAATATCCCTGGAAAATCGATGCCGCTTGCTGAATTACCATCTATAAATTCATACTGCTGCTTGAGGTAGAGTCTGAACTTTTGCTCCAAATATGTCCCAACAGCCTTTCCGTCTGTGATGCCGTAAAGCAAAGGTTCTGGGTGTTGAGACTCGGCGGCTGAAAATATTGCCGCCTCAGAACAAAGAATTTCTACGGTCAGAGTCGTCATTTTGATGAACCACCAGATTATTTAATTTGCTGACCAATTAAACGGTATCATTAAATATCGCAGGTTTATTAGCTATTTCACTTATCAACCTGAAATCCAATTTTTTATAAAGTCAGCAAGTTATTTTGCCACTTATGCTGTAACCATTTCGGGTTTGCGATCCGGTGATGCTGGCTCAAAGTACAACACCATGATTTGCTCTGGATGCAACCCGACAGATTCATAAGTGCGTCCGTTGCGAGCGCTAAATTCAACTTCAAACGCTGCACCATCAGCCAACAGTTCAACCACAGTCCCTACTTGTCCGCGCCACAGATTGTATTCAGGAAGGTCAACTGTCAATGCAACGACATCTAGTAATTTAATTGTATTCTTTGCCACTCTTATTACCTCCAGGCACTACAGAGGATAGCAGGTTGTTAATCTCGGAATCTCCGAATCATGCTCAATGACTTCAAATCTATGCTCAAGCAAACAGCAAGTTTTGTACTAAAGTTTTAGGTGCTGGGAGAGATTTACCATCTGCCTGATATTCTTCAACTAAAAGCTCTAATACCTCCACTGCATTCTGCAAAGCTTCTTCGTAGGTATCTCCGTGAGTGTGGAACTGCTGAGATGGAAAATCAGGTAAGTGAACTAGGTAGCAGTTATCTTCATTTGACCATTGAATAACAATTATATAAGGTAATTTCATGATTCAGACTCCTCTTCTTCAATTGCTTTCAATATTCCAATTTTTCGATTAACTTCTCTCTCTAAATACAGTTTCGCATCATCGCCATCATTTCCAGCAATGGTAATTGGTTCATTAGGTAGTAAAGGATGAACCCATCTTGTATGACTGCCTTTTGCCGAACGATAAGTAAACCCAGCTTTTAGCAACAGGCTTTTGAGTTCTCTAATCTTTTTGGGCATAAACAGACATCAAAAATGTAGCAACGTGACGGACACACTTTCATCATATCCCAGAAACTTTTGATCGACATTTCAAAAAAAAACGCACAAAAAAATGTACCCACTCCTTAAAGAAGTGGGTGCAAAATAACTAACTGTATTTTGAGCTAAAAACTCAAAATTTCCTTAATAAGCGTCTTGCAATTCGTAGAAATCAGGGGAAATGTAATCTTTCCGCAGCGGCCAGCCTACCCAATCTTCGTTCATCAAAATCCGTTTCAGATTCGGATGTCCTTCGTAGACTATGCCGTACATATCGTAGGATTCCCGCTCTTGAAAGTCGGCTGCTTTCCAAATCCAGTAGACTGATGGCACTCTGGGATCTTCGCGCGGTACGAATACTTTGACGCGGACTTCTTCAGGCTTGGAAGCATTGTCTGTCAGTTTAACCAAGTGGTAGACGCTGACTAAATCTTGTCCGGGCCCTTGGTCGTAGGCGCACTGGCACTGCATATAATTAAACCCGTAGGCATACAGTGCTGTTGACATCGGAATTAAGAATTCTCGATCGACCTTTAATATCTCCACGCCCAAATTATCGGCCGCTAAAGCTTCGTGTTCAAAGCCATTCTGAGTCAACCACTGGGAAACCTTCCCGGCTTCAACAATTGCAGATTCTGTCTCAGCCACGGTTTACCTCCTGTTTTTGTCCTGCAAGCAGGGCCGGCGGTACTGGCATTCCCATTGCTTCTGTCAATTCCTTCGGCGGCGCTATCCGGCCTGGAATAGACAAGTATTTGCCGTCCAAAATGTCGTCTACTACTTTCATTTTGTGGGGTCTGGTGTAGTAGCGGTGGGTGGGCAGCAATCTGGCCCGTTCTTGCATGGAATCGTTGGCGATTTTTTTCCGCAGTTTGATAATTGCGTCAATAATCGCTTCTGGGCGGGGGGGACAGCCGGGGATGTACACGTCTACAGGAATCAGTTTGTCAACGCCTCTGACTGCTGTGGTGGAGTCCATGCTGAACATTCCGCCGGTGATGGTGCAAGCGCCCATCGCGATGACGTATTTGGGTTCCGGCATTTGTTCGTACAGCCGCACCAAGATGGGGGCGTACTTCATGGTAATGGTGCCGGCCGTGATGATCAAGTCGGCTTGCCGGGGGCTCGATCGCGGTACTAAGCCGAATCTGTCGAAGTCAAAGCGCGATCCGATCAAAGCTGCAAATTCGATGAAGCAGCAGGCGGTGCCGAAAAGCAGCGGCCACAGGCTCGAAAGTCTCGCCCAATTGTAGAGGTCATCCACTGTTGTCAGGATGACGTTCTCTGAGAGTTGGGATGTGACTTCGGGGCGCTCGACAGGGTTGATCAGCGCTTTTTGTGATTTGTCAGAACTTAAGACCATTCCAAGGCTCCTTTGCGCCATGCATAGACAAGAGCAATAACGAGGATCGTGATAAAAAACAAGGCTTCGATGAAAGCCAACAGTCCTAGCTGGTTGAAAGCAACCGCCCAAGGATAGAGGAAGACGGTCTCTACGTCGAAGATGACGAAGACTAGGGCGAACATATAATATCTGATGTTGAACTGAATCCAGGCTCCGCCGATCGGCTCGACGCCAGATTCGTAGGTAGTGCGTCGGTCGTAGGGACGACTTTTCGGGCGCAGTACCTTAGACGCCGTGAGGGCGAGGATAGGAACTAGGCTGGAAATTAACAGGAAGCCTAAGAAATACTCGTAGCCGCTGAGTGCAAACACGGTGAATAATTACTGCCTAGGTGAAAGGGTTCTGTAACTTGTCTGTTACATTATATAGATTTTGGGTAGCTAAAATTACGAGTTGGTTGAGATTGATCGTCCATCTTCTGCAATAATTTTTAATGTATATTTTAAGATTAGCTTACCTACTCTTTTGGAGCTATGAGCGATCGAGCCACTGAGACTAAGACCCTCGATCGGCACGAGTGCCGCGCCTGCGGCTACGTCTACGATCCGAAAAAGGGGAATCCTAAAAATGACATTGCCCCGGGCACGGCTTTTGAAGATTTGCCCCAAACTTGGGTCTGTCCCGTTTGCGGGGCACGCAAATCGGTGTTTCAAAATCTCGGTCAGATGGAAGGGGTATCGGGATTTAAGGCAAATCAGCGCTACGGTGTCGGTGTCAACGGCATGACCGAAGGTCAGAAAAGTTTGCTGATTTTTGGCGGCTTGGTCGTTGGTTTCTTGTTGTTACTTAGTATGTATGGTTTGCAGTAAAACGATTGTGAGATTTTGGCAACGAATTGTAATGTTATTGGCCGCTGCCCTCATCTGTACGAGTTGCAGCACCATCGGTTCCGTGAGTTACAACCCCTGGCAAGTTATTTCCTTGCCGACGGAAGCTAATTTGCAGGATATTGCCTTTACGGGCAATTCTCAGCACGGCTGGGTTGTGGGTTCTGAGGCGACTTTGCTCGAAACCCTTGACGGTGGCACTAGCTGGAAGTCTATAGCACTGGATATCGACGATCCGAGGTCGCGTTTTGCGTCGGTGAGTTTCTCTGGTTCCGAAGGCTGGATTGTCGGCCAGCCTTCAGTTTTGCTCCACACGAACGATGAGGGCAAGTCTTGGACGCGGATTGCTTTGAGCAGTCAGTTGCCGGGTTCTCCGAGTACGATCGCAGCTTTGGGCCCGAATTCCGCCGAGATGACGACAGATGTGGGGGCGATATACCGGACTTCCGACGGTGGCAAAAATTGGAAAGCTGTCGTGCAGGATTCTTTTGGGGTAGTTCGCAATATCAACCGTTCTGAAGACGGGCAGTATGTTGCGGTTTCCTCGAAGGGCAATTTCTACTCGGTGTGGAAACCCGGACAACAAGCTTGGGAACCTCACAACCGCAATAGTTCTCGCCGCCTGCAAAATATGGGCTTTACCAAGGACGGGCGTTTGTGGATGCTCGCCCGCGGCGGTCAGATTCAGTTTAGCGACCCGTCCAATCCTGACGGTTGGGGAAAACCGTTTTTTCCCGATCGCAAAGCGAGTTGGGGTTTGCTGGACATGGCTTACCGGACTGATAATGAAGTTTGGGTAGCCGGCGGCGGCGGCAATTTGCTGTGCAGTTTGGACGGCGGGAAAACTTGGCTAAAAGACCGCGAAGTAGAAGATGTTCCCGCTAATTTTTACAGGATTGTCTTTATGGGCCCCGATCGCGGATTTGTGATCGGCGCGAGCGGTACTTTACTTAAATATCAAGGTTCAGCACAAGCTGCTTGATAGTAGAATAGTAATAGAGATTGTCTGTCAATTTGTTGTTGAAAGGAGGATTCTAAATGGCTGGTACAACTGGAGAACGTCCGTTTGGGGACATTATTACAAGTATCCGTTATTGGGTAATTCACAGCATCACCATTCCAGCTTTGTTTATTGCTGGATGGCTGTTTGTGCAAACGGGTTTGGCTTACGATGCTTTCGGAACTCCTCGCCCTAACCAGTATTTCACACCGCAGCGGGAAGAAGTGCCGATTATCTCGGATCGCTTTGAAGCTAAGAAACAAGTAGATCAGTTCATTGCCAAGTAATTTAACAAGGATTTGGAAAAATGACGAGCAGAACCCCAAATAATGAGCCAATTTCGTATCCTATTTTTACGGTGCGCTGGTTGGCAGTTCATACTTTAGGTGTCCCAACAATTTTCTTTTTGGGCGCGATCGCAGCAATGCAATTTATTCAACGATAGGAGTTTACAATGCCTGAGCGCCTTCCTAATCCCAACGAGCAGCCTGTTGAGTTAAACCGGACTTCTTTGTATTTGGGTTTGTTGCTGATTTTTACTCTGGGTATTTTGTTTTCCAGTTATTTCTTTAACTAACTGGTGTCTGAGTTTGCTTTCGATAGTTCGATCGAATGTGTTTAGCTGTGAATTAGTGAGGTGATAGCTATGTTTAGTGAAAGTGGCAGAATTCCTTTGTGGCTGGTAGCTACTGTCGCAGGTCTCGGTGTTCTGAGCATTGTGAGCCTTTTCTTCTACGGTGCTTATGCCGGTTTGGGTTCTTCGATGTAAGGAGAATTAAGCCGATTTTCGGCTTTTAACCCCCCTTTTTCAAGGGGGGTTTTAATTACTTAAAGTGTGTTGGTAAATTAGGGATAAATTTGATTTAAAGTGTTGATGTTTGGGCAAGTTTATGATATTTTAATTCTCTCGTGATAGCGGGATTTTTTGTGGTTGGGTAGAGATTTGCTCAATAAACGGATTCCGAGCGGGTTCACCAATCACCGCAAAATCGATCGCCACTAGCCGACGATAGCCTCCTTCTGTGGGGCAGATCCTGAAATTAGCCAAAAGTTGCGAGTAGAATGGTGCAAGAGCCGATCGCTCGACTGTAGTGCACAGCGAAATATGACCCCACCGCCGCCGCCCCGCAAACCTCAAACCGTCTTGGGTGCAATTACCCAAGCAGTCCAGACTATTGCCAAGGTTAATTTTAACCAGCTAGCGCTGAAACCAAACGCCAAAGTACCCGAACTGTGGGTACAGGATGCGGGTGCAGCTAAAGCTGAGGTTTATCCGCTGTTAGGCGATCGATATTTGTTAGGTCGATCGTCCAAATCTTCAGATATTGTAGTTCGCAATCCCGTTGTCAGTCACGTGCACTTATCTCTGTCGCGGGATACTCGGCGGCGGACTCCTTTTGTCATCAAAGATGAAGACTCTACCAACGGCATTTACAGCGGCAAAAGGCGAGTTAAAAGTATGTCCCTGCGTCACGGAGACGTGTTCACTTTAGGGCCGCCGGAACTAGCCGCCGCTGTCAGAATTCAGTACGTATATCCGCCGCCTTGGTATTTGGAACTGGTGCGTTACAGCTTTTACGGCGTCAGCGGAATAACCGCTTTGATTGCCGTGTTGGTAGGGATGGAATCGACAAAGTTTCAAGTGCGGCCTCTGCCGAGAAGTATCAATGGCCCCGTGATTGTTTACGCGCGCGACGGGCAAACTCCCCTGCGTCCTCCTCAGAATAACGCTCACTTAGAATTAAAAAAATTGCAGGATTTTTCGCCTTATTTATCCAAGGCGGTACTTGCTTCGGAAGACAGCCGCTACAATTGGCATTTGGGGGTCGATCCGCTGGGGGTTTTGCGGGCGCTTTTGACCAATGTTCGCGGGGGAGGAATTCGCGAAGGCGGCAGCACTGTGACGCAGCAGTTAGCGAGGAGTTTGTTTCGAGATTATGTGGGAACTCAAGATTCGGCAGGACGCAAGTTGCGGGAAGCCGTAGTTGCTTTTAAACTGGAGACTTATTACAGCAAAGATGAGCTGTTGCTGACTTATTTAAATCGGGTGTTCTTAGGAATTGACCTTTACGGTTTTGAGGATGCGTCTCGGTTTTATTTTGGCAAATCGGCGAAGGATTTAACTTTGTCAGAGGCGGCAACTTTGGCGGGCATTTTGCCGGCGCCAAACAGTTTTAATCCGATTCAAAATTATCAATTGGCGGTGCAGTACCGCGATCGAGTGATCGAACGGATGCGGGCACTGGGGACGGTTTCTCAGGAAGAAGCAGATCGCGCGAGGCGATCGCGAATTGAGATCAATCCCAAAGCTCGCGAATTTTTGCAAAGTACCATCGCTCCTTATTTCTACAGTTATGTATTTGACGAATTGGAGTTTTTGCTGGGGGAACAGTTAGCCCGAGAAGGCAATTTTATTGTAGAAACAGGTTTGAATCCCGGTCTGCAAAAGTTGGCGGAAAGTTCCCTCAGAAATGCTGTTGAAAATGCGGGAGCCAGTGCAGGTTTTTCTCAAGGAGCTGTGGTAACTCTCAATAGTACAACCGGAGAAGTCTTAGCTTTAGTTGGGGGCGTAGATTATTTGAAAAGTCAGTTTAATCGGGCTACTCAAGCTTTGAGACAGCCCGGTTCTACATTTAAGATTTTCACCTATGCAGCCGCCCTGGAACGGGGAATCTCAGCCGAGAAAACTTATTCTTGCGCCCCCCTTTCCTGGGGGGGACAAAGTTACAGCGGCTGCGAAAGAACCAGCGGCAGTGTGGATATGTATCGCGGCTTGGCGTTGTCGGAAAATGCAATTGCATTAAGAGTAGCACAGGATGTCGGTTTAGAAGATGTAGTGCAAATGGCTAGGCGTTTGGGGATTACTTCTGAACTGCGTTCTAACCCGGGTTTAGTATTAGGTGAAAGTGAAGTTAATGTGTTGCAATTAACGGGTGCTTTCGGGGTTTTGGCCAATCGGGGTTTGGGAAATCGTCCCCACGTAATTAAGCGAATTATTGACAGCAGCGATTGCAAAGATAGAAATGATTTTAACAGTTGCCGAGTGATTTATGACTATCAAAAAGATGGCATTGCCAATCGGCAGTTAGTTTCTGAAGCCGTGGCGGATACGATGACTGATATGCTGCAAGGTGTTGTGCGGGGAGGTACGGGCAGCAGTGCTGCTTTGGGGTTGGGAGAAGCTGGAAAAACAGGCACAACTAATGATAATAGAGATTTGTGGTTTGTCGGTTATATTCCGAGCCAGCAACTGGTGACAGGAGTTTGGTTGGGAAATGATGATAATTCTCCGACTGGGGGAGGTAGTGCAAATGCCGCTCAGTTGTGGGGGGAATATATGCGGCAGGTGGCGCGTTGAGTCATCAGCACAGACGCATCAAAAGTAGTAAGTAGGGTAGGCAGGGCGTACCCTACGAGGATTTAGGGGCAATTTCTGCGCTTATCCTACAGTCTGAGAAACTGGCCGACAGCCAGACAATATTGAGTGCAAATTGACGACGTTTCCGATTACCGCGATCGCAGGTGCTGCAAATCCGGCTGCCTCAACTTGCTCTACAATGGTACCCAAAGTTCCGATCAATTCTTCTTGTTCCGGCCGCGTTCCCCAGCGCACTAACGCTATGGGCGTTTCTGCACTCAATTCGGCTGCGGTCAACTGGCCGATAATGTAAGGCAAATTGTGGATTCCCATGTATACTACAATGGTTTCCGAGCCACGGGCGATCGCCTGCCAATTTACCTCCGGTCGATATTTTCCCGCTGATTCGTGACCGGTGACAAAGGTGACAGAGGAACTGTACGATCGGTGTGTTAAAGGAATTCCCGCATAAGCAGGGGCCGCAATCCCAGAAGTTACGCCGGGGACGACTTCTACTGACACTCCAGCTTTTACCAACTCTTCCATTTCTTCGCCGCCGCGACCGAAGATAAACGGATCGCCGCCTTTGAGACGAACTACGATCGCATTATCTCCAGCTTTTTCTATCATTAACTGAGTTGTTTCATCTTGCATTAACGAGTGACGGCCTTTGCGTTTTCCGGCATCAATTCGTTCTGCTTGGGGGTTGATTGCTGCCAAAATTTGAGGACTGACTAAAGCGTCGTAAATCACCACATCCGCGCACTCTAACAAAGCTTTTCCCTTCAAGGTCATCAAACCCGGATCTCCGGGTCCCGCACCTACTAAATACACTTTTCCTAAAGACATTTTTCTTTCTTCCTTTACCTCTTCTGTGCCTCGGCGGTTCATTTTTGAATTAAATCCCTAATTAAGTCTGCTAATTCTACACTTGGGCCTAGAGGGTTTGCGAGATGAAGTTCCCCCGCAGGAAATTGCTGCTTTAGCTGTGCGACATTTTTGGCGATCGCATCTGTAATTCCTCCATTAAATAAGAAGTATGGCACAATCCCTATTTGCTGCTGTCCACCACGAACCAAACTCTCAATTTGCTCTTCCAAACTCGGCTTTACTGACCAATAAGCTGTCTGTGCGCCTAGTTTGCTGGCGATTTCCTCAACAATCGAGTTACCTCCGGGGCGACGGCTGCCGTGAGATAATAAAATCCATTTTGGCAATAGCAGATTGGGGAGAAAAGTCACCTCTTGCATCTGACTTTTTACCAATTGTGTTAAGCCTGCTTTTTGGGAACCTAAATGCGGGCGCAATTCAATTTTTAGCTTGTCACCAAAAGTTTTTTGGGCAAGTTCCACCTCTGCCGGTATGTCTTCGGCGACGTGAACTCCGGGCAATAAAAATACAGGCAGGATTTGCAATTCTGTCACTCCCAGCGACAGGGTACGTTCGCCAAAACTGCAAATTTGTTCGTGCAGCGGTGCGGGTCCGAGTTCTAAGGTGGCGGTTGCTACTGCGGGGAAGGAGTCAGCCAAATTGTGAGACAGCAGTTGACCTAGGTTTTCCAAAGCTTGTTGGGGTCTGGGGTCGCGGCTGCCGTGAGAAACTAATAAATAGGTGGATGAGCGCAATTTCAATATGGATTTGATGTTAATGTTCGATCGGGATTTCAAATAATTGTAACATCATGGGGCGCGTGACTTAAAAATTACTCAACACAAAAGTTCCATATTCTAGGGCGCGCGGCTTAAAAATTACTCAACACTGGGCTTAAAGTTTCTAAGCCGCACACCTTACAAAAGAAGGTGCGCGGCTTAAAAATTACTTAACACTGGGCTTAAATCTTCACTCGCCACCCAGGTTACACACATCTCAAATTAAGCTTTGGGAGCGGGATCGGCAATGTATTGGAAAGTAGGTTCCGAGTTCCAAGGCCCGCGTTCATCCTTGCCATTTGTGGACAAGTTAAAGTAGAGATCCACAGTGGAATCGGGGGGAATATTGCCGAACATCGGATCGGTGAGTTTGCCCACCGATTCCAAAGCTTTCATGAACATTTGAGTGTGAGAAATTTCGCGAGTCAGCAGAAACTGCAGCGTCTTTTTCGTTCCCATATCCGGTGCTAGTTTAATCAACTCTTCGTAGGTTTGGCGAGCTCCTCCTTCCGCAGCGATATTAGCGCGCAAATCGCGCACCACTTCCCCGCCTTCGTTGATATAAGCTGCCGTCCAAGCTTGACCTTGGCTGTCTAACAAGTGTGGGCCTACGCCGCGCACCGCAAACAAAGTGCTTTTGTAAGCTTCTGTTTGGTCAACGTTTTTGGTGTGCATTTCGATGAGTTGACCCACCATTTCTAAGTGGCTGAATTCTTCGAGCGCAATATCTTGAAGCATATCCTTAATCCCTGCATCTTCACAGTGGAATGACTGCACCCAGTATTGCAGAGCTGCTGTCAGTTCTCCGGTTGCTCCGCCAAACTGTTCTAGCAGCAATTGGGCAAAACGGGGGTTGGCTTCGTCTACAGTCACCGCAGCCATTAATTGTTTTTTGTGAAAAAACATGGATTGATACCTCTCTTTAATTCTGTTGTGTCTCAGGATCGCAGACTTTATCTGTGTTCGCCTTCAGAATCCATTGTGCGACAAGCGATCGCACCGAGCCTCGGTCAATGGATACATCTCTCGCGATAAATTTCTCTGCTTTCAGGTAGAGTTTAAAGTTAAAATTTTAGCTAGTTAGTCGGTATAAATACTACAATTTACACGCGGCATTATTGTCGCACTCGGTTAATTTTGCAGACAGGGCATCGAGATGCCGCAGCCACTGAATGCCACCAACCCAACTGCGAGATGGGAGGTGTCCGATTGGTGCTTGCTGATTAAATTTAATCTGCCCTAAAGTAGTAGTAGAATTGTAGGCTTGCCAGTTGACCCGATCGCAAAATCTGATATAGTCTCCCTTAACGCTTTCGTAAATCTGCTTTTGGACGCTGAATCCAAACCGACCTTGACTGTAGTGCAGCCAAAGGCGATCGACTGTTTGCAAATCTTCGCAGGGTATCTGGTAAATTTGGCTTATTTCTAGCTGAGTTTCCGGTGGCTGGGAAAGAGATTGACACATCAAGCCCCAAGTTTCGCGATCGGCTTCTTTCCACTTTTTGTTAGACAAAAAATCTCGCAGTTTGGTATAATCAACTCCCCGTGCAGAAATTAGAGTTGGCTCGATATTTGAAGTATTTGAAGTAACAGATAAGGAAAAATCTTCTGCACAATGGGCGACGGCATTAGTCGGTAAAATTGGAGAATCAGAAGTTTGTAGCGCGCTGATCTCGGTTAAGTTGTCGCTATTACCGAGAGCAGGAGCGATCGGCTTTTTGGGCGAAAGCAAATTTTGATGACGAATATCTAAAGCTGCTTGGATATCGTCCAAAACTTCCGCAGCACAACTGTACCGCTGATTGAGATGAGTTTGCAACAATTTATCTAAAATTTCACCTAACTCGTCGCTAATACTCGTGGCTTTGGGGAGAAACTCACGCCACCACCAGCGCTCGTTGTTGCAGTCGTACATATCCAAGGGAGGAACTTGCGTCATTAGGCGAATGCAAGTAACACCTAAACTGTAAAGGTCGCTAGCAGGAAATACTTGGCCGCGCATTTGTTCGGGAGCTACATAATCTTGACTGCCAATGAGCGTTGCTGGACGAAGCATGGCTGAATCAGTCAGCAGTTTGGCAATGCCGAAATCGATCAATACGAGTTTGTTGTCTGACTGTCGGCGGATAATATTTTCGGGTTTGATGTCGCGGTGAATGACGCGCTTGTCATGGATAAATTGCAGCACTGGCAATAAGTCTTGCAGCAGTTGCCAAATTTGCTCTTCATCGTATACACTCTTGTCTAATTCTTGTTTAAGAGTCGATCCCCCTATAAACTCTTGAACTAAATAAATATGACCTTCTTGTTCAAAGCAGGCTAATAATGTAGGGATTTGCGGGTGTTTTCCGAGTTCGTCTAAACGGACACCTTCTTGCCGAAATAATTCAACGGCTTTGTTAAAAATTTTGGGGTCGCGGTCGTAAAAATAAAATTGCTTGACTGCACAGCGGGGTAGAGATGGGATGTCTTCATCAATTGCTAGGAAAGTTTTACCAAATCCGCCTCTACCTAAAAGTTCAATCGGGCGATATCGCTGTCTCAGCACCAGGTTAAAGCCGCAGTTTAAGCAAAATTGTGCGGCGTTGGAGTTGTGAGGATTTTGACATTCAGGGTTCACACAGTAGCTCATATTGATTTTAGATTTTAGATTTTAGATTTTGGATTGCGGAGAAGAGTTTTTTTTACGAACCGCGAAGACGCGAAGCGACGCGAAGGAAGAGGGAAGAGAGAAGAGAGAGAAGAGGGATGGTTGATAACTCATGCAGTGTGGGATAAGCTGTCCCGCTTCTTGTGTTGTATTTTTCGGGCGGGCGGGAAACCCCACAAGCATTTCATCTGAGATGTTGCACCATTCTCAATAAGGCTTTTAGGGGCGGGCTAGAAGAGCCCACCCTACAAGAAATTCATTCTTTGTGGAACAGGCATCTTGCCTGTTCTTGAGAAGGGTGCAAGATGTGAGTTTTATCAAACTGGACTGTAAAATTTAGATGCGCCTGGGCTGATAAGGCTATTTTAATGCGCTGGGCCGAATCGGAACGCTGCCAAAGCTACCGAACCCAGGCCGCATGACTGCTGGGGGCGAGATAATTGCCGATCGCGCAGAGCGAAAATAGTGCTATAGTCTTACTGTGCTTGGAACTTGAGGCACAATCGATCTGTCCGGTTGAGGGACGCTCAGAAATATTTCAAAATATTTTTGCCCTACCCCTAGACTTGTGCTGAGATCTGATGCTATAGTTAAAACTGATACGGCGAGCGTAGCCAAGTGGTTAAGGCAGTGGTTTGTGGTACCACCATTCGTGGGTTCAAGTCCCATCGTTCGCCCTTTTGATTCTAAACTGTTTAATACGATCGCCTGTCGCCTGTACGGTAATTTGCGATGGTCGTAGGGTGTGCAATGCACACCTTAATTTTTTTTTGGATGTAGCGGTTCTGTCGGTACAAGTTCCGATGTGCTAATCTTAAATCCAAGATAAAATCTAAAATCTAAAATCTAAAATCTAAAATCAAAATATGCCATCTTTAGTAACAGAAGATTGGGGATATAAATTTAGTGGCGATCGCACAATTAATAAGTTTATTCGGGATATAGAAGGAGAAGCGGCTTTAGGGAAATATTGCGATTGGGAATGTAGAGAGCGTGCGGAAATTTTGATGTCGGAGATAGCTGGCAAATCCCACAATCTTTTCTACGTCCGTCGCCAAAAGGTAAATGAGAGATTTTCTGAAGAAGAAATCTGGGAATTGCTGCTTGCTACGGATGGAGATGATTTTGAATTACCTCAATTGTTGCAAAAAGCCGATCGCACTTTGCGGTTGTTAGCAACTGTACGGTGTGAAGACGGAATCGGCGGTTTAAAACTGCTGGATGCTGGTTTGGTGGCGGTTCCCAGAGGGAGGAAAGATGGGTATGCTTTGCCGGTTCAGTTGCGACTTTTGGCTAACAGTCGATCGCCAATTCCTGTAAAGTCGATCGCCCGCGTCCAACAAATGCCCTTTTGGGACCATAGACACATACCGACTACCGAACAGCTAAAAGTTTGGCACACTTTTTTAAATGTTGAAAAACGCATCGCGGAAGCGCGTCAATTTTGCGTGCCTTTCCGAGGGCACAATTACGGTTCCGGCTTCAAAATCGTCACTTTTGAAATTGAGCGTAATTCCGCAACTCTTGACGGTTACGAGGAAAATTTCTTAGAATTGGGCGACTTTCGCGAAAGGCTAAAAAAGGCGCGAAATGAAGAAATTATTCTGTTTGATTCGCCGCCCGGAAGCAGAAGCAGCCGCGATGGAGAGACATTGGGTAGCATCGCTGAAATTGACTTTGAACATAGTAAATTACGGATTAAGTTAGATGTAGATTTAGGCTCTCGCATGGCGGGCGGCCGATATCAACTGCCCAAACAAGGATTCTTATATTTTGAGGCGGCGGGCGATATCAGTCAGATCGAACGAAAGAAGAAAGCTTTAAAAATGCTGACAGATGGCCGCGCTCAAAATCCCTATTTGAGTGAGTTTTTATTCGACTCTTCCCAGGCGAGACTGCCCGAAAAACTGATTAAATTGGATCGGGAAAACTTATTAAATCGCAATGCTAATGACGACCAACTTGCCGCCGTAGAAACGGTGCTTTCGGCACGGGATTTAATTTTGATTCAAGGCCCGCCGGGAACTGGCAAAACGACTGTGATTGCGGAGATTTGCTATCAAATTGCCAGTCAGGGCGGCAAAACGCTCATTGCTTCGCAAGCAAATTTGGCTGTAGACAATGCTTTGAGTCGGTTAGTACACAATCCGGCGATTCGGGCTTTGCGGAAGGGAAAAGCTCATAAGGTGCAGGAAGAAGGGCAGCCGTTTTTAGAGGAAAATGCGATCGGCACTTGGCTGCAAAATACGGCGACTGACTGCGAAGAAAAGCTCTCGCAGCGCCTGACTAATGTCAAATCTTTGCGGCAGTTGGTGGCAGAATCAGAGCGATTTACCGCATACTGTGCCGCTGAGAGAGCTTTTTTCAATGAGCTCAAACATCTGCACGACAGTAAAGCAAATATAGAGGAAAAATGCAGTCAGCAAGCAGCAGCTTATGAAGAGGCTTTAACCAAAAAAAGCGAGATTGAATCCCTACTTAGGGGGCTAGAAAATTTGCTGGATGCCCCGAAAATCAACTGGGAATCTCCAGAAGTTGCCGAGTTTATGCCCCGACTAAAACCTTATTCAGAAGGCAATGTTTTAGTAGAAAACTTTATGGCCAATGTTCGTATTGCCACCAGCTATGCTACTCAAATCGGCTTCGATCGCCCTGCTTGCGGCGCGTTTGGGATTGCGGTTTGGCTGCAGGAAACTGTAGCAGCGCAAATATCGGAATTTAAGACAGCATTCGATCGCGCTGATGATGTTTGTCACGCTATGTCGGCAGTTGCGGAGGCGTTGCGGGTGTCGCGGCAGATGTCTGAGGCTGTGAATCAACTCGAATTGGGCGATCGGCAAAATCAGACACACCGCCACAATCTCGAACAGAAAATCAAGAATTTGGAACTGCGAAAAGCGGAAATTGCAGCCGTTGTCGTCGCCGTTGCACAGTGGATCGAGACGGCGGATACGGGGCTCTATGAAGTCGTGAAAACTTGCTGGGAAACGGGCGCAATGCTCACGGATGATATGGTAGAATTGCCCGCAGGATTGCTGAAAATTGCCCGATCGCTCAAATTGCCGATCGTGCCGCCCAAATGCAAAATCAATTTGCCCGATTTGGATCGGTTGCAAAAGGCGATATCCCACGAAGAAAGCGCAGGTTTTAAGGACATACAAGGGCAACAGTTCCGGTTTAGCGAGTTTTTGCACCTAAATTTGAGTCAAACGCCGATCGTGCTCTCTGCGGGCGATCGTACACAGTGGCAACAACTCGCCAAAGACTTCGCCAGCTACTCCCAAGTCAGCCAAAGTCAGCGCAAATTTATCATCGAAAAAGCTCGCACTTTCTTAGGTAGCATTCAACAATTTTACAGTGAATCCTTGCACCCAAATCATATCCAGGCTACCTTCGATCGCCTAGTCAAAGAATTGCTGCACAGTATCCTCGCAAATGCTCGTCAGTGCGTGGTTCCCCTGAAAACCGAAACCGAACAGCAGCTTATCAAACAGCAACAGTTATTAGATAAAATCGGTCAAACATTGAACCAGCAGCAAATATCCGCCGCTAAACTTCAGGTAGAAACAGCGCAGCAAGAGGCGAATTTAAAAATTAGCGAAGTTACTAATTTGTTGCAAGCAATTCTCCAACAGCCAAACGTACCTGAAAAATTGCGGATTTTAGCCGAACAATATCTCGCCCAAAAATCCAATATTTGGGAGCAACCACAGCAGTTTGTCAAGCAAGTTGAGGCTTGGAAAGCAAGCACAATTCAGCTTGAAAAATCCATTGCTGACCTCGACCCTTTTGGGGTTTTGGAGACAATCAAAAACACTCTTGACGAGCATTTATCCCCGCTGCAAATTGCGGCTGCAACTTCGCAGCAGCAACTCGCCGAACTTCAAACAGAATTGAGCGAAATTACCGCTCAACTACAACAGCAGCAACCGACTGCAGCATTACTTGTTGAGAGAAATTGGTGGGAGTCAGCATGGCAAACTATCCCGACTCAATATCAGCCAGAAGTTCCGAATACAGGATTATTCAGCATAGCTTTTTTAAACAAAATTAAGCGTTTATTCAAAACTTGGCAGCGGAAATTAGAACAAGAAGAAACAGCACTAAATCGTTCTCAAAACTTTGTAACAGATTGGATTCACAAACTCCGCAATCCATCAGAAAAAGACCGCAACGATTTAAAGCAAATTTATATTGACAATGCCAACGTGATCGGCATTACTTGCGTGCAGGCTGCTAGCTTCGATTTTACTAAAAACTTTCCCAGCTTTGATGCAGTCATCATTGACGAAGTTAGCAAATGCACTCCCCCAGAGTTATTAATTCCCGCTTTGAAAGGCAGAAAGTTAGTATTAGTGGGCGATCACAGGCAATTGCCGCCGATGTTTAATCAAAGTACGATCGACGATATTGCCGAAGACATCGGCTGTACCGGAGACGAACTTAGCTTTATCAAAGAATCGCTGTTCAAAGTTTTGTTTGAAAATGCCAGCGACAGCATCAAAAAAATGCTGACAACTCAGTATCGAATGCACCCGCAAATCATGGGTGCAATCAATCAGTTTTACCAGCAAAAACTCAACTGTGGCATTCAGGAAGCAGACACCAAGCGCGCCCACAACCTGGCAGGTAGAATCATTCAAGAAAACAATCACATTCTCTGGGTGAAAACGCCCATCGGACAAGGATTTGAAGAGGAAAAACAGGGTACTTCGCGGTTGAATGTCAAGGAGATTGATGCGATCGAGCGTTTGTGCGAACAAATGCAGACAGCTTGGCAGCCCAAAGTTGCCGAGGGTGAACCACCGAAAGAAATCGGAATTATCACTTTTTATGCTGCTCAATTAAATGCAATTAAAGACAGAATCGAAGGCGAAAGATTCCCTGCATTGAGCATCCGCACTGGTACGGTTGACATATTTCAAGGCATGGAAAGACCTGTAATTATTGTCAGCACCGTGTGCAATAATGTTAGGGGCGATATTGGATTTGCTAAGGAACCGGAACGGGTGAATGTGGCATTTTCCCGCGCTCAAGAATTGCTAATTGTTGTCGGTTGCCACGATTTATTTACCCAACAAACAGGTACAGTGGGAAAAATGTATCAGGAAGTTTCAAAAACGGTGCGTCACTGCGGAGGTTTTGTAGATGTTTCTAGCGTCCTCAACTAAACCAATAGACTCGAATTTAAGTTCGCTAGCCGAACAAATTGAGCAACAAAATCCGGGTTTGTCAGTGTTGGCGGCGCGTCAATTCCGCTTTGCAATCCGCCAAACTCCGCTGGAGGTGGCGGTTAGCGAACCGCGCGAGTTTAACGTGTTGGAAGAGTTCATTTTGCGGGCGGGTGTTGAGTTTGAACCTGCGCCAACTTTGAAGGAATTGGCGGATTTGCTGGGGTTAGACGAGATTTTTGTGAAGACTACGGCGACGACTCTGGTTAGTTTGGAAAGCTTGGAGGTGGCGGAAAATGGGCAAATTGCGATCGCCCCGCAGGGTAGAGATTTTTTCGACAAAGGTGCGGTTAGTCGATCGCAAATTCAATCAATTTATGCCATTTCCGATCCTTTAAATCAAACTCTTACCTTTAAATTCGATGCTTTAGCCGCAGAATCGGTCAACTTACCAGATTTAGCAGATTTAGTATCCCTCGAACATAAAATTAGCGACCTTGCGAATTTAAGTCTAGCAGAAATTCAGCCGTTAATTCAAGATTCCGGCTTAGGAATTCACGCCCCACAAAACGGCAAAATTGTCTCTGCTTGCGATGTCGTCGGCGACGATTTAGATATTTGGCAAACAGTCTCGATTTTTGTGTTGCTAGATGCGATCGAAAATAAAACTACTATTCAAGTCAGACAGGGAAAACAAATATTAGAAACAGCATCAAACTTGCTAAACGAACTTGAATCGCAACAAAAACTTTCCTTAAATGACTTGTTTAAAGTAACCCCAGAGATCGCACAGCAAGAATCCGAGACCATCCCCGTCCCGAAAACTCCTAAAAAGCCCTCTAAGAAGCAACGGAAGGAAACGATATGATGAGGAATAAAGTCCTGATTACGGACTGGTTTGTAGTAAGGACTAAAGTCCTGATTAACTGATATCTTGCACCATTCTCAATTACTTGTTTAGGAACGGGCAAGATGCCCGTTCCACAATACAATCAAGTTTTGTGGAACGGGCATCTTGCCCGTTCTTGACAAGAGTACAACATATAACTATTAACCAAAAAATGAGGTAATTGTGCAATATACTCAGATTCCCAACTTCTGGAAGAAGTCGGGGCTCTAATTCGCCCTACTGAGCCTTAACGCATTTCAGCATCCGCCAAGTAGCCACCGCCGCGTAATTCCGCTTTGCAGAATCATCGAAAGCCAACCGATCGCCAATTTCGTTAAGAGCAGAAGCAACAGAACAATAAGAAGACATTTGAGCAAAAATAGCAGCAGCCCAATACTTCTGAGTGTCTGAAAAAGTTTTAGACGGTTCTTTAGCAACTCAATCGCGGTTCATTCCCCGGGCAGAGAAACCAAATTCCGCCGCTCGACGGATCACCGCCATCAATTCAGCGCGAGTGACGGACTGCGTAGGTTTAAAAGTTCCATCTTGATAACCGCTAACTATCTTGTTTTCCCGCGCAAATAGAACTTTTCAGGCACTCCAGCGGACAATATCAACATCGCTATAGGGACGGATAGAAACATTGCTAGGAAATGTGATATAGCATCTTGTGTTCCTTTCCAGGATTCCAATACTAAAGATACCAAGTGCTCTCTGGTAAAAGCAAGTTGCGGTCGAAAGGTATTATGTTGAGAAAACCGGGCTACAAACCCAAAGCCCACAGCTTCTTTAATTTCGGAAGCGTAGATATCATCGGTAGCTATCTCCGAATTGTAGAAAAGCCAGTATTGCCTACGGTATTGGTATTTCCTGCGGTATTGGCTGCGGTATTGGTATTTCCTGCGGTAATGGCTGCGGTGATGGCTGCGGTGATGGCTGCGGTAATGGCTGCGGTAATGGCTGCGATGATGGCTGCGGTAATGGTGGCGGTATTGGTATTGGTATTGGCTGCGGTATTGGCTGCGGTATTGCTTCGGTATTGCCTCCGGTATTGCCAATTTCTCCCGGTGCGGATTGATTGGTAGTGAAATAAAAGTGGCCTAATGTGCGGCCTTGGTAAGCTCTTTTACTCAAGCGCCAAGCAGGATCGAGACTGATTTTCATGAAGTCGTTAACATCGCCGTTTGTGCGACCGATAACCACCGATTTACCTTGGTAATCTACGGGAGTTCCAATTAGTAGAACATTGCCATCAACAGTTTCCAAAGTTAGGGTATATTTTAATGCTAAATCGGTGCCTGCCATGCGAATTGAAAAGCCGTTGCTGTCAGTTGCGCGGCCACAAATACCGGTGAAATCAAAACTAACTAATAATGGATCGACTTTCACGGGATTAGAGCCACTTTCGCTCCAGCATTTTCGCGCGTCAGAGACTTGTTCTAGAATTAGCAATTGGTAGCCGCCGGAAGGGCGGGGTTGGGCGATGACAATTACTCGGTCTTGGTTAATTTCGGTTTCGTCAAAAGTAAATGCTTTAGCCGAACCGATCGCGCCAAGTGTTAAAATTGCTGAACCTGCCAGTGCGACCACTGTTCGTACAAGTGAATGTTTCATGATTTTTCCCTATTGGCTCCTGATTGTGACGAGACTTATCTAGAATATAAAAAATTCGCCCTCTTCCAACAACAAGATAGAATTTTACCATCTCTTGTTCCGGTGGTACCAAGTGCGATCGAGCGCCGATCGTCACCTTGGTTCGTAGTGAGAACTAAAGTCCGAGCGAATTTTTATGACCACTTTAGTCCTCACTACAAAGTTATAACGGTTATTTTACCGAGGAACTTGATAAGCTGTCGGGCATCTAAATTGTATTGTCCGGGCGGGCGGGACGCCCACTCCACAAGAATTTGATGGGACTTGACAGTAAAATTTAGATGCGCCTGGCCTTATTACTTGCGGGAAACGATCGCACTATTCACAAAAAAACGGTGCGTTACACTTGGTTAACGCACCCTAAAACAAACATTCAAAAAGCGCCTTTCCTGTCTAGCGGAACATACTGCTAACAGAACTATCTTCGTGAATCCGCCAAATAGTTTCTCCGAGCAAATTGGCTACCGAAAGCACCGTCAACTGCTTAAAACGGTTCTCTTCCGGCACAGGAATTGTATTCGTAACAATTACCTCTTCCAAAACCCCGCTAGACAAACGCTCGATCGCCGGAGGCGAAAACACCGCATGAGTAGCACAAGCATAAACCTGCCTCGCACCCTCGCGGCGCAACAATCTCGCACCTTCAGAAATCGTGCCGGCAGTATCGATCATGTCGTCCACCAACACAGCAGTTTTGCCCCTGACATCACCGATAAGATTCATCACTTCTGCCACGTTGTGAGCTTGGCGGCGCTTGTCAATAATTGCCAGGGGAGCATCGCCCAGCTTTTTGGCAAAAGCTCTCGCCCTAGCGACTCCGCCAACATCCGGCGAAACCACAACAATATCCGTCAATTGCTTGCTCGCCAGATAATCCAAAAGCACCGGCGAACCGTAAACGTGATCGAAAGGAATGTCAAAATAACCTTGAATCTGAGCCGAGTGCAAATCCATCGCCAAAATGCGACCGGCCCCAGCTTCCGTAATCAAATTAGCCACTAATTTTGCAGTAATCGACTCTCTTCCGGCCGTTTTGCGGTCAGCCCTAGCATATCCGTAATAGGGGATGACGGCAGTAATTTGTCTGGCCGAAGCGCGGCGACAAGCATCGATCATAATTAACAATTCCATGAGGCGATCGTTTACCGGACAGCAAGTTGGCTGAATCAAGTAAACATCGCAACCCCGAATCGATTCTTGAATTTGAACGTAGAGTTCCCCATCAGCAAACCGCTTGCGAACCATCGGCCCCAAATCGATCCCCAGATAGCGAGCCACCTCTTGGGCGAGAGGAACATTAGCAGAACCGGAGAACAGCCGCAGACGGTCATGAGCGGAAACCGGCGGCTCGGGAAGCGGAAGCGGTAAAGTAGCAGAACGGATCACAGCAGGCCTCTTGCAGGACGTTTATTCCATCGCTATCTTACCATCTGAAACTAGAAATATTCAGCCAATTTTTTAAGAGATTGAACATTCGGGGCGGCCACAAGTGTGAAGTTAGGCGAATTGAATAGGACTTGCAGAAATATGTCCAACAAATCCGGTTTCTACCCCACATTCGGCTCCCTTAACGGTCACAATCGGTTTTTACTTATTTTTATCCAGCAATAAAACTATGAATTATACTTGAGTACCGTACATTAACGGATTAAAAACTTTTTAAAGGCATAATTTATTACTGTAAAGATAGAGTTTTCTGCGTAATTATGCTGTGTGACACCCCCAGGGCGTGGAATGTGGGTTCTAGCGAACTCTGTACTGGCAGAAGTACGATCGCACTTGTGTCCCTGCGTCTAAAAGTTCTGGCGTGAGTCAATTTGGGGCGGAGGCTGGAAGTCTAGCCGCCCAAAATTCAGTCGAAGGCCGAAGGCATCCGGGTTCAATGCGATAAAAATGCCACCAACAGGCAATAAACTTGAAAAATACTGTAAAAAAAGTTAAGAATCGGAAGCATACTCCAGATTTTTGATATCGGGCAAAGCAAGGTAGAAATCGATGAGCTTAAGAGAACGCATTGACGAAGAAATCAAAGCAGCCATGAAGTCCAAGGACAAAGTTCGCTTGGAAACAGTTCGCGGCATCAAGAAATTTATTCTCGAAAAAGAAGTCAGCCTTCGTCCCTCCGGCCAAGAGACGCTGACAGAAGCTCAAGAAATGGAAATTTTGATGCAAATAGCCAAACAGCGCCGGGATTCGATCGAACAATACCGCAAAGGTGGCCGCGAAGATTTAGTGGCACAAGAGGAGGCGGAGTTGGCAATTGTTGAAGAGTATTTGCCGCCGCAGATGTCAGACGAAGAGGTGAGTCAAGTCGTTGACGAAGTGATTGCTTCGGTTGGCGCTACTTCTGCAAAAGATATGGGCAAGGTAATGGGCAAGGCAATGCAGCAGCTTAAGGGCAAAGCAGACGGTAACAGAATTCAAGACATGGTGAAAGCAAAGCTTAGTCAGTAGTCAGTAGTCAGCAGACATCTCCCATAAATAATCTCCAGCTTTATAGAGATGTATGGCCTAGACCGAGGGGCGACAACTTATTAGGGCTAAAGCCAAAAAACCCGGTTTCTACGAAAAATCGTGCATTTCTCCCTTGAGATATTGACGCAGAAACCGGGTTTTCGATCGGATTTGCGGGTTGCAACCTGTGTATTTTCGTGGAAAAACCCGGTTTCTGACCATCCTGGCGTCCAAGAATGTCAAAAAAATGTAAAATACTAACTTTGGTCGGGACTGGGGACTACAGATAGTGAAGTATGCTCAAGAGCATTAAAGACATAGCATTACTAAGTCTGTGAGCGATCGTCTATTTTTTAACAGTTTCAACTTAAACTTATGCAGCCACCTATTGCTATTGGAACTCTCCTACAAAACCGCTACCGCTTGGTGAATATTTTAGGTCAAGGGGGATTTGGCCGGACTTATTTAGTAGAAGATTTGGGACGGTTTCAAGAACGCTGCGCCCTGAAGGAATTGATCCCAGTGCAAAGCGGGCCTTACGTTTTGGAAAAATCGAAGGAATTGTTTCAAAGAGAGGCGGCAATACTTTACCAAATAGCGCACCCGCAAATTCCCCAGTTTCGGGCAATATTTGAAGAGAACCAGCGTTTGTTTTTAGTGCAGGATTACGTGGAAGGGATGACTTACCGCGAACTGCTGCTCGATCGAACTTCAAATGGTCGCAGCTTCACGGAAGCCGAAGTCTTGGTATTTATCCGGCAAATGCTGCCGGTACTGGCTCACATCCACGCCCGCGGCATCATCCACCGCGACATCTCCCCAGAAAATATCATCCTCCGTGAAAACGACCAAATGCCGGTGCTGATTGACTTTGGAGTGGTGAAGGAACTCGCCACCAAAGTCCAGTCTCCCGAAGGAACAGCCCACGCGACAACTGTCGGTAAAATCGGCTACGCGCCGATGGAACAGTTGCACAGCGGGCGAGTAACTGCCAGCAGCGACCTCTACGCTTTAGCCGTAACGGCGATCGTCCTGCTGACAGGCAAAGAACCGCAGGAATTGCTCGATCAAAAAACGCTGCAGTGGAATTGGCAGCAGCAAGTGCAGGTGAGCACAGGTTTGGCTTTGGTGCTGAATCGGATGTTGAATCGGTCTCCGGGCGATCGATATCAATCTGTCAGCGAAGTCGCCCAAGCACTCGACGCCCAAACTAATCCTAAGCCTAGCCAGCCAACTGTACCGCCCGCGCCGCCAGCAGTGGTGCCGACAAACCCTTCGCTAATAGCAACGGTGGCCGTGGGCAGGCCGCCCGAGCCAGCCGCCCCGACTTCCCCCCCGCCAAACCAGCCAGCCGCCCGGAGTTCCCGCCCGCAAAACCAGCCAGACCCGTTAAGTGAGCCAGCAGGCGACACTTTTTGGGACAATCCCATCGCTGCGATCGGACTGCTGGCGGGCTTAGTAATCTTGACTGGCTTCGGTTCCTGGGCTTTAGTCGGCTCATTTCTCAACAATTCGCGCCCCAAACCCACTCCGACACCGCCAGCACTCACAAATCCGACGCCGACACTAACTCCGATACCAAACCCGCTACCTTTGCCAACCCCAACCCCGCAACCTTTGCCAACCCCAACCCCGCAACCTTTGCCGGAACCCAGCCCAGAACCTTTGCCGGAACCCAGCCCAGAACCTTTGCCAGAACCCAGCCCAGAACCTTTGCCAGAACCGAGCCCAGAACCTTTGCCAGAACCCAGTCCAGAACCTTTGCCGGAACCCAGCCCAGAACCCAGCCCAGCGCCAACTCCGACACCAAAACCGACGCCCGCGCCGGCTCCAGCGCCCAAACCGACGCCCAAACCGACGCCCGCACCAACTCCCGCACCCAAACCGACGCCCGCGCCGTCGCCAACACCCGCGCCAACACCAGCACCAACACCCGCACCAACACCGGAACCGGCCCCAACACCCGCACCATCGCCGGAACCGGCCCCAACACCCGCACCGTCACCGGAACCGGCCCCAACTCCTGCACCGTCGCCGGAACCGGAACCGGAACCCGCGCCGGAACCGGAACCAGCACCAACTCCCGCACCATCGCCAGAACTCTAAACTTCTGGCAAAATTCCCCTAGACTGATGTTGAGGCCAATTACTTGTTAGCTATTTGCCAATGAACTCGCTGCTAATTGCTGGAACTGATACCGACGCGGGCAAAACTGTTTTGACCAGCGCTCTGGCTGCTTATTGGCAAATGTATTTTCCCGATCGCAGTTTGGGAATTATGAAGCTGTTGCAAACGGGAACGGGCGATCGCGAACTCTACACCCGTTTGTTTTCCCTCGACCAATCCCCCGAAGAACTCAATCCAGTGCACTTTGATGCCCCTCTAGCACCGCCGATTGCCGCCGAACGGGAGGGGAGACGTATCGAACTCGAAAAGGTCTGGACGGCTTGGCAAAGCCTCTCGCAGCGCAAGGATTTTGTGTTGGTGGAATCTTTGGGAGGGCTGGGATCGCCTGTAACGCGGGAACTGACGGTGGCCGATATTGCCAGGGATTGGCGGCTGAGAGGGGTTTTGGTAGTACCTGTGAGGTTGGGGGCGATCGGGCAAGCTGTGGCGAATGTTGCTCTCGCCAGACACACTGGTTTTAAGCTGAGAGGAATTGTACTCAATTGCGTTAAAGCTTATTCGGAACAAGAAATTGCCGATCTAGCGCCCGTTGATTTGATCCAGTCGCTGACTCAAATACCTGTGTTGGGTATTTTGCCGCATTTAGATGACCCGACTGACCTTGCTAAATTAGCTAAAATTGCTTCAGATTTAGATTTAGAGCGGTTACTGCCAGGGGTTAATTTAGTTGCTCAGACTTCTAAATAACCCTATTCTAAACACCTCTCTTTCTCATTATTATCTTCCTCTGCGTACTCTGCGCCCTCTGCGGTTCATAAAAAATCTCCTGCCCAACTGGGATAGGATTGAAGAAGATTTTATTTTAACCACAAAGACCGCAGAGACCGCAGAGAAAGAGCAGAGAGAGTTTCACAAATTATTCGGGGTTGCTATAATTAGTGATTACCATTTATTAAGTGATTAAATCTAAAACCTAATCCAAAAAAAAGGAGAATAAAACATGGTTTCTACTTTACCGAATTTAACTTCTGTCGATTTATCTCAATTGCGGCTGGAGATTAGAAATTTGCAGCCTCAGCTAGTCGAATGGCGTCGCCTTTTGCACCAAAAGCCGGAGTTGAGTTTTGATGAAAATTTAACGGCGCAGTTTGTCTCGCAAAAGTTGCAGGAATGGGGCATAGATCATGAAACTAATATTGCTAAAACTGGTATTGTCGCAACTATAGACAGCGGCAAACCGGGGCGGGTTTTGGCAATTCGCGCGGATATGGATGCTTTGCCTATTCAAGAAGAAAATGAGGTGGATTATCGATCCCAGCATGATGGAATTATGCACGCTTGCGGCCACGACGGCCACACTGCGATCGCCCTCGGTACTGTTTGTTATCTGGCAAAGCACAAACACAGCTTTTCGGGTAAAGTAAAATTTATCTTTCAGCCCGCCGAAGAAGGGCCAGGAGGGGCAAAACCGATGATTGAAGCGGGAGTTTTGAAGAATCCTGATGTTGATGCGATCGTCGGCTTGCATTTGTGGAACAATCTACCTTTGGGCACTGTAGGCGTCCGCAGCGGCGCGTTGATGGCGGCTGTCGAAGTTTTTGACTGCACGATTTTTGGCAAAGGTGGACACGGCGCAATGCCACATCAGACTGTGGACTCGATCGTAGTTACAGCCCAAATTGTCAGCGCTTTGCAGGCAATCGTCGCGCGGAACATTGACCCGATCGACTCAGCGGTAGTAACTGTCGGCAACTTCCACGCAGGCCACACCCACAACGTCATTGCCGACACCGCTCAAATCGGTGGCACGGTGCGCTATTTCAACCCAGCATATCAAGGTTATTTTGCCAAGCGAATCGAGCAATTAATTGCCGGAATTTGTCAGAGTCACGGGGCAAATTACCAATTAGATTATTGTTCGCTTTATCCGCCAGTTATTAATGATTCGAGAATAGCTGAATTGGTGCGCGGCGTGGCAGAATCAGTTGTCGAAACTCCTGCAGGAATCGTTCCCGAATGCCAAACAATGGGCGGCGAGGATATGTCGTTCTTTTTGCAAGAAGTTCCCGGTTGTTATTTCTTCTTGGGGTCGGCAAATCCAGAGAAAAACTTAGCTTACCCGCACCATCACCCGCGTTTTGATTTTGATGAAACGGCGTTGGGGATGGGTGTAGAAATGTTTGTGCGGTGTGTCGAAAATTTTTGTGCGGTGTAAATAATCAGGCTTTCAGGGGCAGGCAGGATGCCTACCCCACAAGAAAATTTAGTTTTTCTAGAACAAGCAAGTTCATGTCTTGTGGAACAGGCAAGATGCCTGTTCCTGAGAATGGTACGGGCGGGCTAGAAGCCCACCCCACAAGAAAATTTAGTTTTTGTGGAACAAGCAAATTCATATCTTGTGGAACAGGCATCTTGCCTGTTCCTGAGAATGGTACGGGCGGGCTAGAAGCCCACCCCACAAGAAAATTTAGTTTTTGTGGAACAAGCAAATTCATGTCTTGTGGAACAGGCATCTTGCCTGTTCCTGAGAATGGTACGGGCAGGCTAGAAGCCTACCCCACAAGAAAATTTAGTTTTTGTGGAACAAGCAAATTCATGTCTTGTGGAACAGGCATCTTGCCTGTTCATGAGAATGGTACAACATCTGAGATATTACCGAGTTTGAAAGATATTCTGCACCATTTTCTTATCTACACTCGCCGCTGCCTTATCCAATTCGGCAATCTCGCCCGAGTCTAACTCCCAGCCCAAAGCACCAATATTATCCCTCGCCTGTTCCACAGATTTAGCCCCTGGAATCGGAATAGTTTCTTTGCAGATGCACCAGTTGATTGCTACCTGCGAAACAGTCTTGTTTCTGAATGCCGCTATTTCTCGCAAACACTCCAAAAGCGATCGCATTCCCGGAAGTAGCTGCTTGCACGCCAAACCTCGAATACCTTTAGGAAGAGAGCCATTTTCCGAGTATTTCCCCGTCAGCAAACCCAAGGCTAGAGGACTGTAAGCAATCAATTTTATCCCCAATTCATCGCAAACATCTTTCAATCCGAGTTCTGTCACCGGATAGGTGGAAAGTAGCGAATATTGCACTTGTAAAGTAACAATAGGAATTTGGCGATCGCTAAATTTCCGATGCACCCATTTCAGCCGTTTCGGCCCGTAATTAGACAAGCCCACTCCTTTGACCAATCCTTGCTCGTAAAGGTCAGCCAAACCGTCTAAAAGAGCCCCCTCTTGCCAAGGAGCGTAATTGGCTGTAGACCAGTGCATTTGTACCAAATCTACATTTTTTCCGAGGCGCCCAGCAGAGGCTTTGCAAGCCGATATCATGGATTGTCGCGTCAGCCTCCAAGGATAAGCAGCCAGTTTTGTCGCAATACAAATACTGTCTTTATTTGCACCTTGATATTGTTGAGAAAACTGCCCCAAAAGCTGCTCGCTGCGTCCGTTTAATTTCCCTGTTCCGTAAGAGTCGCCGGTATCGAATAAAGTAACGCCGTTACTAACACAAAGATTGAAAACGGCTTGCAATTCCTCGTCCATACTTTCATTGTAGCCCCAGAGCAATCTGTTGCCCCAAGCCCAAGTCCCGCAGCCCATTTGTGGTACTAAAATTTTGTAGTTAGTTGGCATTTTTATTGAATGATTAATGATTGATATCACGGTAAGGGGCGCATGGCGCACCCTACTTTTTAATTCTTTTACGTGGTTGGCGAGGGCGAAGGTGCGGTGTTTTTAATAGGTTGCTCTGGCTTAGCTTTCGGGTCTGGTTTGGGTGGCGCAGACGGAGGGAAAGTCGCCGCGCGTCTGGGTATTTGTAGCGCTGTTCGGAATGCAGAAGACGGGAAGAAAGCACTAAATTGAGAAAGTCGATGGGCGAGGGGTTCTGGTGCATATTCCCACAAGCTTTCGTAGTAGAAGAAAGCGACGCCTAAGCCGTATCCTTGGACTGCTTGCACCTGAGATTTAATTTGCTGAATCGGTACTGGGTTATTTCTCAAACCTGTCATAATCCCAACTCCGGTGGGAATTTTTTGCTGTGCTTCTTGCATTTCTGGACGGTTAATCTTGTCCACAAATGATTCTAGATTGGGACGGTAGACTTGCACGATTAGCTCGTCGGCAATATCCAAACGCACCCAAGCCAGCCAATCTTGCAGGTGATGTTTGTAAGCAAAATCGTAATAATTGGGAGAAATCGAGAAAATTGCATTGGGTTTGACTGCTTTGACGGCTTGATTTAGCTGCGACATAAAAGCGGTAATTTTATTTGCTCGCCACTGCACCCATGCTGGATTTTGAAAATCTTTGGGGGGAGCTTTTTTTGTTTCTTTGGTATACAAAGCAACTGTGTATTCATCATATCCAAATTCGGACGGCAAACTCATATGATCGTCAAATTGAATGCCGTCGGCGTTATATTGAGTGGTGATTTCTAGTACAAGTTCGGTAATGAATTGCTGCACTTCTGGATGAAAGGGATTGAGCCAAACTACTTCGCCGCCGGCGTCGTTTGATGTTTGGCTGCCGTCCTGTTTTTGGGTCAGCCAATCGGGATGAAGTGTGGCTAATTCTGATGTGGGAGGAGCCATGAAACCAAACTCAAACCAAGGAATCACTAACAGGCCTTGGCGGTGAGCTTTATCGATTAAATCGGCGATCATATCTTGTCCGTCTAACCCTCTGTAAACAAAGGGTTGAATGTCTCTTTGCTGCGCTACATAGCTGGGATACATTGCATAGCCAGAATTCCAGACTACAGGATAAATAGTGTTGAAATTTAACCGCTTTAATTGGCTGACAGCATCTCCTAGTTTGCGACGATCTCTGAGGATGTCTTTGTCGTTTGTCGTCATCCAAACGCCGCGAATTTCCTGGCGGGGTTGCTGGGCGATCGCCGGAATCAAGTTGTTCGCCAGCAATACTATAATGAATGAGAGGGCAAACAGAAGCGGGAAAAGAGTTTTAATCGATCGCTGCCAACTGCGCGGAATGATGCGTAATGTCATAGTTTTGAATGGTGAGTTAGCTATTGAAACACACCCCGGCATAATTTGGTGATAAAATTTGCTCGCTCTACAGTCTACAGCCATTTGCGCTGAATGTGGAATCAATTAAGTGCAATGGGTGGATTGATGTGCTCCGATCGCAACTGAGCTAAGTATAATCTCTGAGACAGAGGCTAAGTGACAGCATTCTGTCTAACTGCTAAGAAATCATTCCTTACGCAGTGCAAGCTCTCCTTACCGGAGAGTGCGGCCCAAGGAGTGCGAGTGCTGTACAATATTGGTGCTGGAACATTTCGATCGAACATCTGTAATTGTGAAAGATTTAGTCTTAATTGGTGGCGGTCACAGTCATGCTATTGTATTAAAAATGTTCGGTTTCAAACCGCTGCCTGGAGTGCGTTTAACTTTGATTAGCGACGTGCTCCACGCGCCTTATTCGGGGATGCTGCCGGGGCACGTTGCCGGGTTTTACGATTATGATGAATGTCACATCGATTTGCGATCGCTCGCTGAATTTGCCGGGTGTCAAATATTAATCGATCGGGCGATCGCGATCGACTTTAACAAAAACTTAGTTATTTGTCAAACTCGCCCTCCGGTTAATTTTGACTTGCTTTCTGTGGATATCGGCAGCACTCCTGCGACTTTATCTGTACCGGGTGCTGCAGAATATGCAATCGCAGCTAAACCCGTACCGGAGTTTTTATCTAGCTGGAATCAGTTAATTTCCCAAAGGCAAAACCATCCCGAAAAACCGCTGCGGATCGCCATTGTCGGTGGCGGTGCAGGCGGCGTAGAATTAGCATTAAATATGCAATCTCGATTGGGGAAGGAAGAAGGAAGAGGGAAGAAGGAAGAAGGAAGAGGGAAGAAGGAAGAGGGAAGAAGGAAGAGGGAAGAAGGAAGAGGGAAGAAGGAAGAGGGAAGAAAAATTAGAAATATTATCATCAGAAATTCATTTGTTTCACAGCGGTGCTGAATTGATGCAGGGACACAATCAGCGGGTGCGCCGACGCCTTCAAGAAATTCTCATCAGGCGCGGCATTCAATTGCATTTAAAGGAAAAAGTCTGTGCTGTAAAAAAGATTGAGAGAGAAACCACTCTTCAATTCCCTACCGATTGCCAAATTTCCTGTAAATCAGGTTTAGAATTAGAGTGCGATCGCATTTTTTGGGTGACACAAGCATCGGCAGCCCATTGGATCGGAGAATCCGGTTTAGCAGCAGATTCAAACGGCTTTATCCAAGTCAACGATTGCCTGCAATCAGTCTCTCACCCCAACGTATTTGCGGCTGGAGATATCGCTGCGATGGTTAATTATCCCCGTCCCAAAGCAGGCGTGTTTGCCGTGCGTCAGGGCAAACCGCTGTTTGAAAATTTGCAGCAGTTTTTATTGGAAAAACCGCTGAAACCCTTTGCACCGCAGAAACAATATTTAGGGTTAATTGGTACTGGGAATAAAAGGGCGATCGCATCTCGCGGATCTTTCATGTGGGAATCGGCGCTGCTGTGGTACTGGAAAGATTGGATCGATCGCCAATTTATGCAAAAATTTAGCAATCTGCCCAAAACCCGCAATACCAAATAGCAATACCTTCCGCTCTAATCTTCTCTTCCTCTGTGCCCTCTGCGTCCTCTGTGGTTAACAAAAAAAGTATCTTTCAAAAATCATTGCTCATTGCTATAGTAATATCAGAAGTAAAGAAAATTAACTATGTTCAGAAAAATTGGATTTGGGCTGCTTTGGATTGCATTTAGCACCTACGCCTTTGTATTTGCACCACCCAATAGCCCAGACACTATCACACTAATTACAGACCTTTCCACAGGGAAAATAGCAGACATCAACCCTTTAATTGTAGCCTTGTTCTACATCATGGGAGTTTGGCCGCTCATCTACAGTTGCGTCTTATTTGCTGACGGCAGGGGGCAGAAAATACCTGCATGGTTGTTTGCCACTTTATCTTTTGGTGTCGGCGCCTTTGCCTTATTGCCTTATTTAGCCCTGCGCGAACCGAATCCAGAATTTCCCGGTCATAAAAATATCTTTTTAAAGATATTAGACTCCCGTTTTACTGCCATTGTCCTAACCTTGGGCGCTGCTGCTTTAGTTGCCTTTGGGTTGACAAAAGGCGATTGGTCTGATTTTATTGGGCAGTGGCAGACTAGCCGCTTTATCCATGTAATGAGTTTAGATTTTTGTATGCTTTGCCTGCTATTTCCTGCCTTATTGGCAGACGACATGGCGCGCCGAGGAATGCAGAATGCGGCCGCCTTTTGGGCAGTGACATTAGTGCCGCTGTTCGGGCCACTGGCTTATCTGTGCACGCGCAAACCGCTGCCGGAAACTAATACTGAAACTGTTACAAATTAGACAGCAGTGCAGGGAATGCTCAGTTTAATCTAGGAATCACTCACCAGTAATCATACAAGAAACAGGCAAGATGCCTGTTCCACAATAAGTAAGTAAGTTTTCTTGTGGGGTGGGCTTCTAGCCTGCCCCTGAAAGAGTGATTACAAATAGTGCCAAATCTGAGTATTACTCTAATTAATTATCTCCCCGTTTCTAGCAAATGAAAAAATTTCCTATCGTTGGCATCACAACATACAACCGCTGTTCAGCAGGCGAATATCGCTTAAATGGAGCTTATATTGATGCAGTTCAGGCGGCTGGTGGCATTCCGATTTTACTGCCGCCCAATCAATTAGATCCGGCTAGTATTTTTGATGCAGTAGACGGTTTGATTTTTTCGGGGGGCGGAGATATTAACCCCGAACTTTATGGCGGTTATGTCGATCGCACAGTTTACTCGGTTAATGCAGAACGCGACAATTTTGAATTAAACTTAGCAAAGCTAGCTTTGAAGGCTGACATACCTGTGTTGGGGATTTGCCGGGGAATGCAAATCCTGAACGTAGCCAGCGGTGGCAGTTTGGTGATTCACGTACCGGATGCTTACGGAGACGAGGTTAATCACGGATCGGGAATCCCCCCGCGCGCGATCGAGCATACCATTGAAATTGAGCCAACCAGTCGGCTAGCAAAAATTATGGGAAAAACTTCAACAACAGTTGTTTCCTGGCATCATCAAGCAGTGCGGAAGGTAACATCCGATTGGCGAATTGTAGCCGATGCACCTGACACTTTGGTAGAAGCAATGGAGCACTGCTATCACCCTTGGATGATAGCAATTCAATGGCATCCGGAAATGTCGCCCAACTGTTCGTTCAACTCTCGAATTTTTAAGGCTTTCGTAGAAGCAGCAGCTTCAAGATTTATGAATTCTACCAAGTCTGCATCAAATGCAATTCATACATTTTGATAGTCACTTATTCTTGATAGTCAGTATCTATTTCAATATCCAGGGTATCTTCATCTATTCTGACATACAGAACATTCGGGCGACAGCAAACCTGACAATCTTCGATATAAGATTGTTCCATACCACCGCTGATATCAACAAAAGTTGTACTCGGTTCGCCGCAGAAAGCACAGTAATATTCAGCCGTTGTTTGCATTTTTTTCGCACTCTCTTTTTGTGACTTCGTGGCGGTAGCGAAACATATCTGTTAACCGCATTTCCACCCACCAACCTAACAGCAAATCGACAATCGGGCCGCCCGGTATCGAAAATGCGATCGCATCTGTCAATCTAGTCTTGCCATTTTCTGAGGTAAACTCGTGTCGGTGAACCCAACGTGCCATCGGCCCCTCTGTTTGTTCATCAACAAACAAGCGATATTGTTCGCACTCAGTGTGAGTCGCCACCCATTTTACAGGAATCGGCCCCAATAACAGGCGAAATTCCGATACAGCACCCACATCCAGTCCCCCTTCGCGGCGAATGATTTTCACCGGTTGCCAAGGCGGAGTCAAAAGTTGCAGAATATCGGGCCTTTCGTGAAAGTTCCAGACTGTTTCAACAGTGGCATTAATCAGCGACGAATATTTAAAATTGGGCATTGTATCGTTGGGCTAGACAGTTAAGTGCGATCGCCTTTCAGCATTTGCAGTATTATCCTCTGTATCAGTACAAACAGCAACCGTGAGTTTTAATCTTTTGCATCCCGCTATTTCCTAGGTCGTCAACTGCAAATCCTTCGTCCTAAAATGACTCATCGCCTCAGCCAAATGCTTCTTCAAAGTCGCTTCCGGTAGCGGCCCTTTTAAATGACTCCAAGGCAAAACCCGATCCAATTCCCACTCTTGAAAAACATAAAAATCCATCTCGGGCAACTGTCCCCGCAACTCCTTAAATGCCCGCCGATAACTGCCCAAAGTATCGCCGTAATGTCGCACTAATTCCAACAGCCGAGACAACCGCCGATCGCCCTTTGACAACAAACCCTGAATCACTGACCAGTTATAGCTTTCAGGTCTAAATTCTAAACCTAACTTACGCAATTCTTTATCTAAAAACTTCAGCCTCTTCTCCGCATCTTTATTCACTCCAAACCACTGAAAAGGAGTGTGAGATTTCGGGACAAAAGTGCTGCATCCCAGAGTCAACCGCAAACCGGGAGCGGCTTTTCTAATCGCCCGCATCATCGCCACCGTCTCCTCTAAATCCTCCATTTCTTCGCCGGGAATTCCCGCCATCCCGTAAAGTTTAATTCCCTTTAAGCCGCCAGCCTTAGCATTGATAGCAGCTTGGATAATTTCGTCATTGGTGAGTTTTTTGTTAACGATTTTGCGGAGGCGATCGCTCCCGCTTTCCACCGCAATTGTCACCGATTTGCTGTCTCTGTTAGTCAATATTTCTGCTAGCTTAACTGTCACCGTGTTCGTCCGTACGGAAGAAAGACTCAGCCGCACGCCGTCGTATTTCGGATGATTCAAATGATCCAGCAACGCTTCAAATTCCGGGTGCTGAGTGACAGAAGCGCCCAACAAACCCAAACGATTAGTTACAGCTAAACCGCGATCGATCGCCGGAATTAGCGAAGCCTCCAAACTCGCAGTTCTAAACGGCAAAGTCAGATAACTTGCCAAACAAAAACGGCACATTTCTGGACAACTCCGAACCACTTCCACCATGTAAATATTTTCCCAAGCCGCTTTTTCTGTCACCACAGTGGAAGCAGATAAAGTATTGCCGCGATAAGTCTGTTTTTCAACCATACTGGGAATTCCCGAATCGACAGGCTGAATCGATTTAATACCCTCAGCCGCATCCAGATAAGTTACGTCGTACAAACTGGGAACGTAAACTCCCGGAACTTGAGCTAAATGCCGCAATTTAGTTAATCTGTCTGCTTTACGGACTTCTTTACAAGCATCAATAAAATTGTCAATGAGATGTTCGCCATCCCCCAGCAAAATCACATCAAAAAAATCGGCAAAAGGTTCGGGATTAGCAGTAAAAACCGGGCCACCGCCGAAGACGATCGGATGATTATCAGTTCGTTTTGACGCCCAAATCGGAATTTCTAGAGATTCCAATAAATTGAGAATATTTACATAGTCTAGTTCCCAAGAAAGCGAAAATCCCAGTAATTCTGGATTTCGGGGAAGTTGTTCCCGGATATCAGTAAATAAACGGCCCACTTCAATATCCGATCGCACAGCCAAAGTTGCCCACACTATCTGATAGCCGAGACTGGTAATACCCACCGTGTACTCGTTGGGAAAAGCAAAAATAGTCGGGATAGCATCAGTATCGGGCGTTGCGGGGGCAAATAGTAAGCGTTCTTGAGCAAAGGGATTAGGAGTCACGGGCAAATTTAGTTTTAACAATAGGTCTGTTCTTATCTCATTTTAAGCCATTACCAAAGTCATTGTAGGGTGCGTCAGGGTTGAATGTGGCGACCACAAACTAAGAATCTCCCCCTTGACGCACCCTACCGTTAGTTAGCTGTTACATCCGTGACATCCCAATAATGCCAATCCGTTGGCGAACTTCCTTCTTGCTTCTTCAAAGTTACTCTGAAATAGAATTGCGATCGTCCTGAGTTCTCGGAGTAGTCGGAGTAGGCGGTGCACTGTGAAAAGTTGCAATCAGCAAACAGATAATTCCAGCATTAATAAACACATCCGCCAGATTAAATACTGGGAACCGAATCAGCCGAAAATCAATAAAATCTACAACGTGGCCAGAAACAAATCGATCGATCCCATTCCCCAGTGCTCCCCCCAAAATCAAACCGTAGCCAGCTTGTTCCCAGCGGTTAATTCGCGGCCCGAACCAAGCCAGCACCATCAATCCCACACTAACGCCCAAAGACAGCCAGCGCAACCAAATCGCCCCGCCATTGCTGAACATACTAAAAGCGGCACCAGTATTAACAACATAAGTGAAGTGAAACACCCCAGGTAACAGCGGCTGCGTCTGCGGAGGAAGTGTCAAGTCAAAATTTTGTACCACCCAAAACTTAGTCAGGTGGTCTAAAACTAAACTGATAACCGCAGCAATCCAGAACAAGGGATTTCTTTTAAAACGCATGAATTAAGCAATAGAAAAGGGGGCATCGGGCATGAGAGAATTTACTCCAATCTCACTTGTCATCGCGAGCAGAATGCAGTGCAGCAAAGCAATCCGAGCCGCAGCGAGATGACTCTCCCGTTTCGCAATGTATAGTATAACCTTATTTTGCACAATTACCCGTTACCTCTTCCTTCTTCCTTCTTCCTTCTTCCTTCTTCCTTCTTCCTTCGCAATTAATAAAACATCAAGCGGCGCAAAGTAAATGACAGCACTGCGATCGCACAAACTACCGCCAATTGTCCCGGCAGGGGATAAACCGAATATTTAAGAATCTCATCGAATAAAGGTGTTTTTTTTGCCGGAGGCAGCCAGTAAGTAAAAATTAGATAAATTAAGCCGATCGCGTGAACAGTGAACAAACCGCACAAACAGCTAAAAGCCATAGATTCCAGCCGCGAAGCCACCTTAAAAGCCACCCAGCCGCACACCCAAGCACCAGGCACAAAACCCAGCAAATACCCAAAACTCGCTTCTTTGAGATAGCCGATGCCGCCGCCTTGAGAAAAAACTGGCCACAAAGTTAATCCTAATGCCAAATAGGCAATTTGCGAGAGAGCCGCAGCATTTTTCCCCCCCATGCAGCCTACTAGCAAGACGGCTCCAATTTGATAGGTAACACCTAAAGAGTAGGCCTGAAGTCCTCGATCGTCCCACAACCCAATCGGAATTGTGACAGATGCAGGCAAAAAAGTGCCTCCTATCGTCAGGAGCAAACCAATAACAGCCCAGATTAGTTCAATAGGAGCAGGCATTATAGCAGAAGAAAGAAGGAAGACCGAAGTTGCAATCGACCGTTTATGTTTGTGCAATTAAGAACGTCCTAACCGTCAGGGCGGTTGCTATATCATCAAACAGCATTCGTCAGAATGTATTTGTCAGATGCAAGCTTCAATGCCTGCAGCTTTTAAATTCTTAATACTAGCACTACTGTCAAAATAACCACCATTGTATGGTTTTCTGGTTCTCAAGCCTGGATCTTGTGATAATTTAATGAGGACTTTTCCGCGATCGGGCGATCGACTGCTTGTTTCCGTAGCTATTTCGCGGCCTATATCTTATAAATCCACAATCGTCAAGCTCATAAATAACATTCATAATATTAATTAATATTAATTTGCCATTAAGTGTAAAGATTCTTAACCTAACCTTTACTTTTGCGCGCTATGCTGATGCGGGACACCCATATAACGATCGCAGATTTTTTATACCTATGCTTTTTCGTCTCAACTTGATTAATCCAAACCGTTTGACTACTGCAATTTCCGCTATGGCGATCGCCCTGAGTGTAGCAGCTTGCGGCGGCGAGACCACAACCACGAGCAGCAGCCCTAGCCCCGGCGACACCGCAGCATCACCCGTTGCAGCTACCGGCACAGCAGCAAACACCAAACTCGCCCTAGCCTCAGACGTAGCCATCACCGCAGCCGGCGCCTCATTCCCCGCCCCTCTGTACCAGCGTTGGTTTCAAGACTTCAACAAAATCAACCCCAAAGTACAAATTAACTATCAATCAGTAGGCAGCGGCGCCGGAGTCGAACAATTTACCAAAGGCACAGTAGACTTTGGGGCCAGCGACACCGCCATGAAAGACGACGAAATCGCCAAAGTTCCAGCAGACAAAGGCGTCATCTTGCTGCCCATGACAGCCGGCAGTATCGTCATGGGCTACAATTTACCAGACTTAACCGAACCATTGAAACTGCCACGGGATGTTTACGCAGATATCTTCGCCGGTAAAATTACCAACTGGAACGACCCCAAAATTGCAGCGGCAAACCCGGGCGCTAAATTGCCAGCAGACCAAGCCATCACAGTTGTCCACCGTTCCGACGGCAGCGGTACCACCGCCGTCTTCACCAAACACCTGAGTACCATCAGCCCCGACTGGAAAAGTTCAGTAGGCGACGGCAAAACCGTACAGTGGCCCACAACTGGTACTTTTCTCGGTGCAAAAGGCAACGAAGGCGTCACAGCCCAAGTCCTGCAAACCGTCGGCAGCATCGGCTACGTAGAATACGGCTACGCCAAAAACAACAATCTCAAATTTGCATCTTTGGAAAACAAAGCAGGCACATTTGTAGTACCTACCGACGAGTCAGCTTCTCAAGCTTTAGCAACTGTGCCGCTGCCGGAAAACCTGCGAGCATTTATCGAAGACCCCGAAGGCGCTCAATCCTATCCAATTGTCACCTACACTTGGATGCTCGTACCCAAAACAGTTGCTGACCCCAACAAAGCTAAAGCAATCGAGGCGATGGTTGAATACGGCTTAACTGAAGGTCAAAAAGTTAGTTCCGAATTGGGCTACGTTCCTCTGCCCCAAAACGTTAAAGAAAAAGTAGCCGCGGCCGCTGACGGCATCAGCGCAGATTACAAGATTGAGGTTGCCCAATAGTAAGTGTTGACTGTTGACTGTTGACTGTTGTCCGTTGTCAGAGGGAAAAAAGCCCTTCGGCATTGCGCGTGCGGGTAAAAACCAGGAAGAACGAAGAGAGATATTTCTGTGGGGCGGGCTTTACCAGAAATATTTGTTAAAAAGTCAGGGGATTAATAAATCCGCCCCTCTTCTATGTAACAATCGGTGCATCTGTGTAGGGGCGGGTTTCACCAAGCATAATTGCCTAAAATCAATAATCTGATAAACCCGCCCCCGCTTGGCCGGCAAATCGCCATCTACCTCTTTCAAAATACAAGGGGCGGGTTTTACCAGAAATATTTGTTGAAAAGTTAGGGGATGAATCAACCCGCCCCTATGTGATTTGATTTATGGTCTTTGTTTCTCCTTCCTTCTAGCTTTTTCTGAAACAGGCTATTTTCCGCTACTATATATTTGGTTTTTTTTTCTATGATTTCAGATAATCAGAGGACTCAATCAGAGAGCAGATCGCGCTCTGGGGCAGAAAAATCCTTAGACCAAGGCTTTATCTGGCTGACTCGGATTTTGGGAATAGGAGTTGGGGTAATTTTGCTGGTAATCGCGCTCACCGTTGCTTATAGGGCTTTACCTGCGATTCAACAGTACGGTTTGGGCTTTCTATTTGGCAGTAGCTGGAATCCGGTTAAAGAAGAGTACGGCGCGCTGCCGATGATTTACGGGACGATCGTCAGTTCGGCGATCGCGCTCCTAATTGCTGTACCATTAGGAGTAGGGACTGCAATCTTCTTGAGTGAAGATTTTTTGCCGCTGCCAGTGCGTACAGCTTTGGTTTTTTTAGTAGAACTTTTAGCTGCCATTCCCAGCGTAGTCTACGGTTTGTGGGGAATTGCTGTATTGATTCCCATTATTAGCAGCATCGGAAAGTTTCTCAACAGTAACTTCGGATGGCTGCCGATTTTTAGCACTCCGCCTGTGGGCCCGGGAATGTTACCAGCCGGAGTAATTTTGGGAATCATGACTTTGCCCATTATTACTGCTATCTCCCGTGACTCTTTGGCAAGTCTCCCGCCCGAATTGCGGCAAGCATCTTTAGGTTTAGGAGCTACTCGCTGGACAACAATTTTTAGAGTGCTCGTACCAGCGGCTTTTTCCGGCATTGTCGGCGGAATTATGCTCGGGCTTGGTCGCGCCATGGGAGAAACAATGGCTGCAACTCTGTTAATTGGCAATTCCAATCAGTTAAGTCTTTCAGTGCTAGCTCCGGCAAATACTATTGCTTCTTTGATGGCCAATCAGTTTGCGGAAGCCTCCGGGTTGCAAGTAGCAGCTCTGATGTACACGGGGCTAATTCTGTTTATTCTGACACTGATTGTTAATATTTTGGCAGAGTGGATTGTTTCTCAAGTCAGAGCGAAGTATAACTAAAAGTTTGCCGCAAATTCCCATACATTGTTGATTTATGTCAAATCTCTCATCGGAAGAGCGCAATCCTTTTGCCTCGAATCCCGGCAGCTTGAAGAAGGTTAAAGGCAGTCCGCAATCGCTGTTCAATATCGCGATGACGGTACTAGCAGGAGCCTGTTTAGCAATTAGTCTTTTGCCTTTGTTTGCAGTGCTTTCCTACGTCACCGTACAAGGTTTCAATCGCCTGAATTTAGACTTGTTTACCAAGCTGCCACCCCCGCCCGGGCTATCGGGAGGCGGTATTGCTAATGCAATTCTCGGTACATTGATGACGGTAGGAATTGCTTCTTTAATTGCTGTTCCTTTTGGTGTATTGGCAGCCGTTTATTTGTCGGAATTTAGCAAAGGCTCAATCGCTCGCTGGGTGCGCTTTGCGACTAATGTCCTCAGCGGCGTTCCTTCGATTATTGCCGGGGTATTTGCCTACGGTTTGTTCGTGGTAAATATGGGAGGTTTTTCGGCAATTGCAGGGGGCGCGGCGCTGGCCGTGCTGATGTTGCCCACGATTGTGCGGACTACTGACGAAGCTCTACAAATCGTCCCGCAAGATATTAGATGGGCGTCGGTTGGTGTGGGTGCTTCTAATTATCAGACGGTTTTGCAGGTGGTTTTGCCTGCGGCAATTCCGGCTATTTTAACGGGTGTGACGCTGGCAATTGCTCGCGCTGCTGGAGAAACTGCTCCTTTGATTTTCACGGCGCTGAATTCGCCTTTTTGGCCGGGAGGATTTGATAAGCCAACTCCGAGTCTTTCGGTTTTGGTGTACAACTTTGCAACGGTTCCTTTTAAGGCACAGAAAGAATTGGCTTGGGCGGCATCTTTGATTTTGGTGATGATGGTTTTGCTGACGAGTATTCTTTCTCGCTGGGCTACTCACAAAAAAGTGTATTGAGTGTATTGAAGGAAGAAGAGCCTTCGACTTGGCGAACGGGTAAAAAGAAGGAAGAAGGAAGAAGGAAGATTTTCCCCATCTCCAACTTTCGCACTCTCATCTTCTCCTTATTTTGTAAAATTCGATTGGATAGTTAGCTGTATGATGATGGATTTAGACAAGCAAGCGGAAACAGTTTTACGGACAGAAAATATCAATATTTTTTACGGCGGTTTTCACGCGGTTAAAAATGTTTCAATGGAGATTCCTAAAAATCGCATTACTGCCTTGATTGGGCCGTCGGGCTGCGGTAAAAGTACAATTCTGCGATGTTTTAACCGCCTCAACGATTTAGTTAGCGGTTTTCGTTTAGAGGGTAGAATTGATTACCAGGGTCAAAATCTTTACGATCCTGATATTGATGCTGTGGAGGTGCGCCGCAAGATTGGGATGGTGTTTCAAAAGCCGAATCCTTTCCCCAAGTCGATTTATGACAACATTGCTTACGGTGCGAGGGTCAACAATTATAAGGGGGATATGGATGAGCTGGTGGAAAAATCGCTCAGCCAAGCTTATTTGTGGGATGAGGTGAAGGATAAGTTGAAGCAAAGCGGTTTTTCTCTTTCGGGTGGCCAGCAGCAGCGTTTGTGTATTGCTAGGGCGATCGCGATTAATCCTGATGTAGTGTTAATGGATGAACCTTGCGCTTCTCTTGACCCGATTTCTACGATTAAGATTGAGGAGTTGATGCGGGAACTCAAGGAGAAGTATACGATTGTGATCGTTACTCACAATATGCAGCAGGCTTCTCGGGTTTCTGACCTGACTGCTTTTTTCAATGCTAAACTTTCTGACGATGGGAAGCGGTTTGGCTATCTTGTGGAGTGTGACAAGACTGAGGTAATCTTCCAAAGTCCGAAAGAAGAGTCTACTTTGGATTATGTGAGTGGCCGTTTTGGTTGATTCCGCGACAGGTTTTAAGCTATCGCTACACAAACAAAGTCCCTTTCTAAGAGATTAAAAATATTTAATTTGCTGAGTCTGGTAGCGACAAAAAAAACCCCGTAAAGCTTTTGTGAATTTAGAATCCCGCTTTCTTGGAGAAAGCGGGATTTTGGATTTTATGATTAAAAGCTCGATCGCACTTTTTGCAGATACAAGCCACTGATTTTTGTGAAGAAATGCTCGAAGAGTTCACATTTTCTTCATCCAATACTTGAACAGGTTTTCTTTGACCATGTTTTGCCGCATAACTTCGAGCAAGTATTCCTGAGCTTGGTCTTGGCTTAACCTTTTGACTTCTTCGCGCAGCACTTGAAGTTTGAACTGCTGTTCCATGCTGAGGCTGGTTGTAGGCATATCCATAAATCGCTCCTCCAGTTTGCTGAGATTGATGCGAAATTGATCGGAATGACGTTTCGCAGGATTTGTTGTGTCTCCTACATTGTAAACTATCATAACATTCCCTTGACAATATGTCCAAAGTAGACATTTTGAGACTAATTTGTGTAGCAAAAGTACATCTAAGTGGGGGGAGCTTTATCATAAAAAGGCGTAAAGACAGGGAAGCCTAAGCCAAAGGAGCTAGTTCGTATGGATGCCATGGAGTTTTTTCAAAGCAGTGCTGGGGAGTGGCGTTCTCAGCGCAGCACTCACCATCTCGCTTTTCGTCAAGCGGAGATTGGGGATTCAAATATTCAGGTAACAGCCCTGGCGGCAGATGACGCGCGAGTGGCGGAGATTTGCAAGATGCACGAAGTCGATCCGAGCCGGGCTGCAGGGGGGGCCTTTGTAACCTGGCACGGCTCGATGGCGTGGGATAAGGATGATGAGAATCATAAAGGGTCTACGGTGTTCGCGATCGTCCCCGATCCTGAAAATCCCCGGCAGGGTTTGATGTTGCGGGAACGAGGCTATGCGGAAATTGTGCCGGTGGCTGGCCGTTTTGAGATGGATGACGAGGATGGGCTGCTGCTGATTACGGAATACGAGACGATGAGTTCGATCGAGCGTTTCTGGTTTGCTAATCCGAACGTGCGGATGCGGACGAGTAGCGTAAAACGCTTTGGCGGTTTCAGCACATCGACTTTTTGTACCGAAATTCGGGTGCAACCAGACTCGGATGCAACATCAGAACCCGCAGCAGCTCAAGTGGCCGCCAGCGAGTTTTATTCGGCTCTGGGCTGGTAATTTGTAAGCTCGTTGCCCAGCTCTTAAGCTCGTTCCCCCAGCTTGCCTGGGAATGCTTGGCGGGAGTCGTTTGCCTCCTGTTTGACGAGGCAGAGCCTCGCCGAGCGACGTTCCTGCCCGCTTCCGGGGAACGAGCCTTCTTTCTGCATAACTTCCCTCCCCCCTCTTCCCTCCCCCCTCTTCCCTCCCCCCTCTTCCTTCTTCCTTCTTCCCTCTTCCCTCTTCCTTCTTCCCTCTTCCTTCTTCCTTCTTCCTTCTCCCCTCTTCCTTCCCCAAAGTCAACAAATGTTACAGATTGTTGCAAAAATTCAGGAAAATCAGATTTAGATTGCGGGAATCCCCTAATCTGTATGTTGGTTAGTTGTATCCGTTATGCTGGCAGCTCACGGTGTCAACTATTTCTGAAATTTGAGATAACGGAGATTTTAACGTGGCGCTACCTTTATTAAGCTACGGCCCCAAGAGCCAAAACCAGCGCGTTGCTGGTTTTGAAGTGGGGGGCGACGAGCAGCCGAGAATTTTCACAACTGAAAATGTGCTCTCGCCTGGAGACATGGACAATTTGATTTGGGCTGGATATCGCCAGATTTACAGCGAACACCAAATCCTCAAGAGCAACCGCCAAAAGTCTTTGGAGTCGCAACTTAAGTTCGGCCAAATTACTGTGCGGGACTTTATTCGCGGTTTGGCGACTTCTTCTCCTTTCCTAGAGCGGAATTACCAAACTAACAGCAACTATCGGTTTGTGGAAATGTGCGTGCAGCGCATTTTGGGCCGGGATGTTTACAGCGAGCGCGAAAAGATTGCTTGGTCGATCGTAGTAGCCAATAAGGGGCCTCAAGGCTTTATTGACGAGTTGGTCAATAGCGAAGAGTACCTCGAAAAGTTCGGCTATGACACAATACCTTACCAGCAGCGCCGAATTTTGCCTCAGCGAGTTGGAGGGGACACTCCTTTCAATTTGAAGACGCCCCGCTACAGCGAATACCACCGTTCGCAGCTTGGCTTCCCGCAAATCATCTGGCAGACAAGTGTCCGCCGTTTTGTTCCTCAAGAACAGCAGGCGAAGGCTGGCGATCCGTCGAACTATTTGGGTATGGCGCGCAATATGCCCATTCCTACTACTCCGCCGCCGCGCGTGCCTCTGGCTAATATCAATATCGACTCGATGGTTCCCCGTCGCCGGTAATTGATGCTGCCCTGATGCAATTATTTGTGTGGGGCGATCGACTGAATCGATCGGCTTTTAGGCTGAGAGAGTTTTGAGTCTTGAGTTTTGAGGTTTGAGTTTTTTACTAAACTTGGAATCCAAAACTCGGGACTCATAATTTTTTGTCATTAGGAAGAAGGAAGAAGGAAGAAGGAAGTTCGGCAACGGATTGTGTAACGGATGTAACGGATGTAACGGATGTCAGTCCGATGTCCGTCGGAAGAAGGAAGAAGGAAGAGGGAAGAAGAAAGAAGGAAGAAGGAAGAGGGAAGAAGGAAGAAAAATAATTCGACCTTTTCTCATTGTCAACTCTAAGTGCATAGGTGCATTTATGCAGCCGCAATATAACGAAGATGCTGGAAAACCATTGCGCCGCCATGCTAAACAGCTTCGTACTAAAGCCTTATACAGGTACGGTGCCGCGACAGGGCTAGTGTTGTTGCCACTGCTGGTATACGCGGTAGCACCTTTTGCTCCTTTATTTTTGGTCGCAGCTATTGTGATAGGGGCATTAATCGCCCTTCCGTTCATTGAGGACGGGAAAACGTTTTGGAAGTCGTCTCAGAGATTTGACCAAGGGGCCTGTGGTGAAGAAAAGATTCAGCAAGTTTTGGAGTCCCTAATCCAATCTGGATGGATAGCTGAGTACAATTTAAGATTGCCGGAAGTAGGCGATATCGATGTGTGGCTGCGATCGCCTAAAGGAGTCAATTTTATCCTTGATGTGAAGTCTCACTCAACCGTAGTTCTGTTGGATGGGGATGTGCTCAAGCGTCTATCTTACGGGAAATTGAGAGATTTTGAGAAAGACTTTCTGGCACAGATTGCCAAAGAAGTCACGGCTATCAAAAAAGCTAAGAAGTTAACCAAGGTCACTCCAGTAGTTGTATTTAGCGATGCCAAGGTGAGTTTTAGCAACACACAGAAGATTAGGGGTGCTTACGTCATGGAACTGGGCAATCTGGTGTCAGGGTTGCAAGAACTCGATCGCTCCTATAAAAGTAGATAAGAGTGGGAGAAATGAGACAAACCGCTACCTTGATATGTTTGACATCAACAAATTTGCACAGACCAGTAACATCCCAGACTTGCACTAGCATCTAAGTGATACTTGTGCTATTAAAAAAGTTAAGGTAGAAACAATATCCTGGAGGGAATGTTGAACAAAGCAATCAAGGTAGATAAAATTCTCAACGCCTGATGGCGACTTGCCCTAAAAGCTTTGGTGACTGCTATACCAATTATCAAATATTAGCCCGCAACCGCAATATTTTTAGCAGGGTGTTGAATTGATCGGGCAAAGGTGCGATCGCCTCTATTAATTCTCCTGTTACGGGATGCTGCAATGTCAGCCGCCATGCGTGGAGGGCTTGTCCTGTTAAATTGACGCCGATAGAACGGTTGGAACTGTACATCGGGTCGCCGACAATGGGATGTTTTATTTCGGCTGTATGCACGCGAATTTGATGAGTGCGACCGGTTTCTAATTGATAGTGCATTAAGCAATAGTTGCCGATTTTTTCTTTGATTTTCCAGTGAGTAACTGCGGGGCGACCGCCTTTTTCTACTGGTACTACTGCCATTTTTTTGCGGTCTGTGGGATGCCGCCCGATGGGTAGGTCTATTGTGCCTGTTTCGCTGTTGGGAGCACCGTAAACTATGCCTAAATATTCGCGGCGGGCGGTTTTGGTTTTGAGTTGGGCTTGGAGGTGTTGGTGGGCTATGTCGGTTTTGGCGATCGCGATCGCACCCGTTGTATCTTTGTCTAATCTGTGTACGATTCCCGGCCGCTGAACTCCGCCTATTTCTGCTAGGGGACAGTGCGCTAACAGAGCGTTGACTAATGTACCGTCTTGGTGTCCGGCGGCCGGGTGGACAACTAATCCGGCTGGTTTGTTGATGATAATTAGGCTGTCGTCTTCGTAGAGAATGTCGAGGGGAATTGCTTCGGGCTGCAAGTTTGTGGCTTGGATTTCAGGTAGGATAATTTGGATGCGATCGCCCGTTTTTACTGATATTTTTTTCGAGGTGCAGGTTTCGTCGTTGACTTTGACGTTGCCTTGTGATATGAGGGTTTGGATTCGCGATCGGGATAAGTCCGGTATCTGGTTTGACAGCCAAATATCTAATCGCTGATTGACATTACTGCGATCGAATTCCTCTGTATTTTCTACTGTGTAAATCTGTGCCGCAGTGTCTGTTTCTATCATCAGAAAAATGGGTAGAAACCCCGTGCTAAAAGCACGGCTTTACATTAATTTAAATCCCCTCGCGGGGTGGAGGGGTATGGTTGCCCCTCCGATGAGGTATGGTTGCCTCAAACTCCCATTTCTGGGGTAAAGTTAGCTTCGCCAAGGTTTTCTGAGCTTGTTAGGCTAGCAGCACTACTTCAGTGACCTTAAAGTTGTTTAACTACTAGCGACAGAGCAGGGGACTAGCTTCGCATCCGCCCGGTGTCGTGACTCAAAAAACGTAGTCAGTTAAGACTTAGGCTGGGCAGGATGGCTTGTTAGATTTCTCTTTCAAGCCTCATGCCTTTAGGCTGAGGTTCCTGACTTACTTTTTACTATTTTTTGCCAAGTGTGTAAAGCAAATATCTTCATCATAACATCTGTGAGTTCGTTCGCGATCGCACCAGTAAGTCCCAACCCCGGTTTTTTCACAGTAATACTTCCTTTGGGTCTGCAGATTCGGTAAAAAACCCGGTTTCTTGGATGGGAGTGGTTAAGTCGTTTGAGTATAATCGTCTTTTCTATCGACAATTATCGCAGTGGCCGCAGCGCATTGATGTAGCTTCCTTAGCAAACCCAAAAGCTTGCAGCAAAAATTGCCACCTGCACTCGCGATGTTTGAGATATTTGGCCATTTCTTCCGCTGCGGTAAAATTTAATTTTTCCGCTTTTTGCTGTGGAGATTTATCGATCGCATAATTAAAAGGATCTTGCCATGTTAATTGTCCGCTGCTGTGCAAGATTGAAAGGGCGAGATCGCTTTCGGGAAATTCGCGGGAAACTGCTTCTATATCGCCTTTAACTGGCAGTTTTTTGGCTAATTGCTGAGCTTCTCTGTATTGCGATCGCAATTTATCTTGAAAAAATTCCTTTCTTTGTTTATCTTCAGGATAAAGCAAACCCGTCGGTTCGCTAATCAATGTCAGGGCGATCGCCGATTTGCCGTCGCGTCCGCCTCTACCAATTTCCTGAATGTATTCCGATAATAGCAAAGGTGCTTGAAAGTGAACAACCCACCGGACATCTGGCTTGTTAATTCCCATCCCGAATGCTGACGTACAAGTCACGAATTTAAGCTCATTGTTCAGCCAAGCTGTTTCTATTTTTCGTCGTGATTCTGGACTCAAACCTGCATGATATGCTGCTGTTTCATAACCTGCTGCGTCCAACAAATCCGCCAAGTTTTCGCTATCTTTTCTGGTGCGGACATAGACTAAACCTGCTTGTTTTTGTCGCTCTTTGATAAAATTTAATAATTGCTGCTTGCGTCCTCTCGGCGTCCAGACAGTCTGCACTTGCAGGTGCAGGTTAGAACGGTAGGGACTTAGCAAAAAGGCTTCTGGTTTTTGCAGTTGCAATACATTTTTGATTGTCTGCTGTGCTTCCGGGTTGGCGGTAGCGGTGAAAGCGGCGATCGCAATTTTACTGTTTGCTGGTTTAGCTTTCAACAAAGCCGGCCGCACTGTTCCCAAACGGCGGTAAGCTGGTCGAAAAGTATCACCCCACTGCACTAAACAGTGAGCTTCATCTAATATTAAACCGTTGATTTGGATGTGCGGCTGACTGATAATTTCCCAAACAGGTTTGCTGAGTAACGTTTCGGGAGACAGGTACAGCAATCTTAATTTGTTTTGTTGCAGCGATTGCATAGTTTGTCGGCGCTGCGCTGTTGGCAATTGACTGTGGAGGAGGGAAGCAGGAAGATTGCGATCGCGCAATTCTTGCACTTGATTTTCCATCAGTGCGACTAACGGCGAAACTACCAAAGTTAAGCCTGTTTGCAACAAAGCTGGCAGTTGAAAGCAGATTGATTTGCCACCACCTGTCGGCATAATTATAATTGTATCTTTTCCGGCTAATAAACTACCGACGATTTCTCCTTGGGGTGGTCGAAAGTCGTCGTATCCCCAGATTTTTTGGAAGGCGGCGCGGGCTTGATTTAATGATATTGGTTCTGGTTGGTATTTCATTTGATTTATCCCCAAATCAGACGTAAGGTGAGCAGTGCGTGCCCTACATAATTAGTGAATCTGAGGCCGTAGGGTGCGTCAGCAACAATACGATCTGTATTTAGCGAAGATTGTACAACTGACGCACCCTACAATAACTATTCTTAAAATTATCTGCGTTTATCTGTGTTTATTTGCCTTACATCTGCGGTTGACCGGCCCTATCAAAGATTTATGTAATTGCTCGTCTATTTTAGATTTTGAGTTTTGGATTTGAGACGATCGTCCATTCTAGAACCCTGCGAATCCCCGAATATCTTCAGCAATCCAAAATCCAAAATCCAAAATCTAAAATCCCCTAAGATTGAGCGTCTCGGCGGCCGAGTTCGTAAACGCCGCCGCCAATACAGGCGATCGTACCCATAGATACCGCCCAACCAGTACCCAGAGAAAATTCTACGCCCCAATTGCACAATCCGCCCGCAATCAAAAAGGGCACAATGCTCAACAGCGAAGCGTAAAAGGCATTTTGAGCTTCTCTCGCTTGGCGGGTTCTTTCAAACTCGGCTTCCGAGGTGTAGAGGGATCTCTCGGCAAAATTCATCCAGCGGTTGAGTTGCAGGATTACCCATTCTGTCAGGGGCGACAGGCCCCAGTACAGGGCCAAAGACCACAAGGACGCACCGGCGATCGCAGTTGCGTCTATGGAAAAACTAAAGGGAAAAATTTCAGTAAGCATTGCTTGATGTTTGTGATGAATTTGAGATTTTGGATGTTATCCAAAATCTCCGAACTTAACTATAGTGTCAAGCAAAAGCTCGATCGAATTCAACCGCAGCAGCAATTCCTCGGCCAATTTTTTTTTATCACCCCTGGGCATTTTCCCGGAAGCCTTGACACGGGTTTTGGATGGAGTAAGATACACGTTGTTATTAAACTGATTCGCGATCGCGGGTAGAGCTCAAAGCCAATCTTGCAGCGAATTGGCATAACTTACCATCTTGCACCTCAGAAACGGGCTCTCCGGCCCACCCCACAAAGAATGATTTTTTTGTGGGGTAGGCCGGAAAGCCCGACCCTGAAAGCTTTATTGACATTGGTGCAAGATGTGAGCCTAACAGACAACGCACACTCGCACACACATTTAACTTTGAGCCGTGAAAAAAATCCTGCAAAACTCTAGAGGCCCGCTGACGGCAAAACGCTTTTTTCGTCTCAGACAGATGCTGCTGCTGGCACTTTCGATCGGCATTGTTTTGATCAGCCCTTATTTGCAGCAGCAGGTGGTCAAAGCTCAGTCAGGCTTACCAAACAGAGTAGCGACGGGTAATTTGTGGCAAGAAGCTTCTTTTCCAGTCGAAAACTTTGAAACATACACTTCCGCCTTCGGCCCCCGTGGCGGGGATTTTCATTACGGTTTGGACTTGGCCGCCCCGGAAGGCAGCTATATCCGCAATTGGTGGGGCGGGCAAATTGTGGAAGTTTGGGAAGATGGCCGATGCGGCACTGGTATGGTGGTGCGATCGGGAAATTGGGAACACATCTACTGTCACCTCAGAGGCCGAGTGCTAACAGCTAACGGCGGGCGTTATTATACCGATAGCGAAGGTACCGTGCAAATTTGGCAAGGTCAAACAGTGCCTGCGGGTGCGAGAATTGCCAGAGTTGGGATGACGGGCCGCACGAGTGGGCCTCACTTGCACTGGGGATTGAAGTACGGCGGCCGCTGGGTAGACCCGGCTTTGGTACTTCGGGAAATGTACGCGCAACAATCTTAATTTCTCATTAGTTAGTAGTGATAGCAATCCTCGCATCATTTGTTAATTTCTTACTCCCTCCCCTTCGTAAGGGGAGGGTTGGGGTGGGGTAAAAATTTACGACTCCTGCAAGGATTGCTATAGTAGTCATTAGTAATTAGTTAAAAGTCATTTTTTTGGGTTTGTAGTAAGGACTAAAGTCCTTATTTTTTGGAGAATGAGGAATAAAGTCCTCACTACAAACTTGAATAACTAATGACTAATGACCAATGACTAATGACTCTTTACGTTGGTGCCAACTCTTTTTTGGTCAACTGGGTGTACCGCTCGACAATTTGGCGGAATTCGTCGCCGTCGATCGTTTCTTCATCCAACAGCGCTTCAACAAGTTTGTCTACCAAAGCTCGGTTTTCGCGGATAATCCGGCGAGCTTCTTCGTAGCACTCACAGGCAATTTCCCGGACATGGCGATCGATCTTGATTGCCATGTCTTCGGAATACTCGGATCGCGAATTCCAGTTCTGGCCCAAAAACACCTCATTGTTCGGACTTTCCAAAGCCACAGGCCCCAAATCCGACATTCCGTAAAGCGTTACCATCTCCCTCGCGAGACTGCTAACTTTTCTGAGATCGCTACCGGCACCGGTGTCGATTTCAGCATCGCCATAAATTTCGGCCTCCGCCGCTCGTCCCCCCAAAGCTACTTTAATTCGGTTTAACAGCAAAGCCCGACTCCTTAAACCTTCGCTGTCGAGCATTTCGTCGTCGAGTACAAAGCTAGTAAAGCCTTCGATGCCGCCGGAACGGGGAATAATCGTTACTTTTTCCACCGGGTCAGCATTTTTGAGCATGGTCGCGACTAGGGCGTGTCCGACTTCGTGGTATGCTGTCATCCACTTTTTCTTGCTGTCCAGCAGCGGGTTGAGGGTAAGCCCGATCGTGATCCGGTCGATCGCGTCGTGAACTTCTAAGTTAGTAATCGTGTCTTTGCGACGCCTCGCTGTGAGAATAGCTGCTTCGTTGAGCAAGTTTGCCAAGTCGGCGCCGGAAAAGCCGGGAGTGCGGCGGGCGATCGTGTCTAGGGCAACTTCTGGGTCGAGTTTTTTGTTGCGCGCGTGAACTTGCAAAATCCCCAAACGCCCTTTGTAACTGGGTAAATCTACCGTTACTTGGCGATCGAACCTGCCGGGCCGCAGCAGGGCGGTATCGAGCACGTCGGGCCGGTTAGTAGCTGCAATCACAATCACGCCGCTGTTACCCTCAAAGCCGTCCATTTCTGTGAGCAACTGGTTGAGAGTTTGTTCGCGTTCGTCGTTGCCGCCGCCGATACCAGCGCCGCGCTGCCTTCCTACGGCGTCTATTTCGTCGATGAAGACGATGCAGGGCGAATTTTCTTTAGCTTTGCGGAACAAGTCGCGGACGCGGGAGGCGCCAACTCCGACAAACATTTCGACAAATTCGGAACCGGAGATGCTGAAGAAGGGGACGGCTGCTTCGCCTGCGATGGCTTTTGCCAGCATTGTTTTGCCGGTTCCTGGAGGCCCGATTAACAGAACTCCTCTGGGAATTTTGGCGCCGATGGCGTTGAAGCGTTCGGGTTTTTTGAGGAAGGTTACGACTTCTTGCAGTTCTTCTTTAGCTTCTTCGATGCCTGCTACGTCGTCGAACATCACGCCGGTTTTAGCTTCCATTTGGAAACGAGCTCTGGATTTGCCGAAGTTCATGGCATTTCCTTGAGATTGGGTCGATCGGCGCAGGATTGCCATCAACACTGCCAACACTGCAAAAATCACTAGCAAGTTTACTACTAAACTGACTGCGGCGGCGTTGTCGGCTGTTTGTTTGACTTCAAAGTCAATCTTTTTGGCGCGGATTTGCGAGTACAGTTCTCGGTTGTTGTAGTCGAACAGACTAACTGATTGGGTCTGATCGCTTTTTTGATTTTTTAGCCTAACCTTGGCAGTTTTTTGAGTTTCGTCTACTTCGATTTTACTGATTTGCCCTTTTTCTATGTTGTCGATCAGTTGGCTGTAACTCATGGTGTTTGGCGCGCTGTCGGCAAACACCGGGGTCGAGAGCAATATTCCTTGAGAAATCACCAAACTGCCCAGGATGCGCCAAAGATTCCGTCCTGGAATTGATTTTTTAGGATTCTGGCTCGACTTGTCTTTGTTTACAGCTAGATGCCCCAGCCATGCGTGTTTCCAAGAATTTTTCATATTGCTTTGCCCAATGTTGAAGACTGCCAAGATTGACCGCTTTTGGTTTGCTACGTTCATTTATTTTAACAAGATGGCGGGTGTTGGACGGGTTTATCTCTCGCGGGCATCTTAAGAGGCCCCTCAAAATAGCGGCTTGTAAACGATCCGAGTCTGTTTTCCCTTACCGGGCGAGCACTCACCCCTCCTACCCATAACCTTGTGTTCTTCCTTCTATTTTCTACATCGGAAACTTTACTTGACAGTTGCCGATCGAACTTGCTATGTTAATCATACTCGTAATGAGTACGCTTTAGTAAATCGGTTTTTGTTTTTAAGCTTTATGGTAAAAATTGTCGGCATTGGTGGAAGTTTGCGGGCTGGCTCCTACAGCCAGTTAGCATTGAAGGTGGCAGCAGAACGGGCGCAAGCCCTGGGCGCGGAAATTGAAATATTCGATTTGCGATCGCTCAATCTGCCATTCTGCAATGGTGAGAATGATTATATCGATTACCCCGATGTGGAAAAGCTGCAGAATGCGGTTAAGCAAGCCGACGCCTTGATTTTGGCAACGCCGGAGTATCACGGTAGCATCAGCGGTGCTCTCAAGAATGCCCTGGATTTGATGAGTTTTGAGCATTTGGACGGGAAAGTTGCGGGTGGGATTAGCGTTTTGGGAGGGCAAGTTAACAACAACGCACTCAACGATTTGCGCGTGATTTTGAGATGGGTGCACGCTTGGGTAATTCCCGAACAAATTGCGATCGGACAAGCTTGGAAAGCTTTTAGTCCAGATGGTAAATTGTTGGATGAAAAACTGTCTGAAAGGTTCGACGAATTTGCTCGGAGTTTGGTAGAAAATACGCGGAAATTGCGAGGAATTTCGTAATTTTATCTCATGACAAATGCCGTCCGGGACGCAACTGGCATAGTCTTTGGCTGCGTCAGTTGCAATAATTGCTCGATTTGAAGAGGTTTTGTCTCTAGTAGAGCAGCCGACAAGCTGTAATGTTAACTGTTAACAGTCAACAGTCAACAGTCAACTGAGTTAAAATGGCATATCGATCATGTCTCCGAAAGGATGGGGTACGTCGATCGGCATTCTTCCGGGTTTTGACTCATATTTGTCTATCCACTTTTTGGCCAATTCCAAAGCTTCCTCCTCAGTCTTGGCATTTTGGACGGCGACGTGGCGGTTGCCGCGACTATCCCAAACCTCGACGTAGAAGACTTTCTGGGATTGAATAATCCAACCTTTATAAGTGTCTGCTGGTTCCATAGTTAGAATCCTAAAATAATAGGGCGGGGAGTTCCAGTGGCTAGCTAATTGTAAATATTGCCCTGCATAAAATGAATTTTACGGGGGTTTCTATAGTATTTTTGGAAAAAAGTCAGTTTTACGGTTAACCTCATGACCCGACTCCTGAAGCAATTATTTAACTGGAGAAAATATCTCCAACCTTTGGCGGCGACGATCGCGATCGCCCTAATCGCATCCCAGATGGCAGTATTGCCGGCATTGGCGACTGGCGTTTACGAAATGCCCGTGTTGTCGGCGGGCGATCGAACTTGGGTGTTCGACAAAGGCGACGTGCTCAGCCGCAGCAGCGAAAGCAATATCAGCAGCGTGCTCGACAACCTGGAAAACAAAACAGGGAAACAAGTCAGGTTTGTCACCATCCACCGCTTAGACTACGGCGAAACGACTGCCACTTTCACCGACCAACTGTTTGAACAGTGGTTTCCCGCAAAAGAAGACCAGACTAATCAAATTTTACTCGTTCTCGACACTGTTACCAACAGCGCGGCAATTCGGACGGGGGAAGGGGTGAAATCCCTGCTACCCGATGAAATTGCCCAGAGTGTAGCTGGGGAAACCGTGCAAGTGCCGCTGCGGGAAGCCAATAAATACAACGAGGCATTTGCGGCTGCAAGTACGCGCATTGCAACTGTTTTGTCGGGCGAACCCGATCCGGGTCCTCCTGAAGTTGTTGACAACATTCAAGTTGAAGGCACGTTTAAAAAAGCTGAAGAAACAGACCAAGGCAATGCCACAGTTGTTGTGGTTGTGCTGTTGGTGTTGGCGACAGTGATTCCGATGGTGACTTATTTCTGGTATCAAGGTTTTTCGTGATCGGGTGCGGATAAATTCGATCGGTTGCCGTTTTGTCAAGAAATTAAGGCAGGGCTGCACTAATCTTGAACGTATTCTCGATCGCTCAACAATGCGATTTCTGCCCGTAAAAATTCCCGTCCCAGATAAGCCGCGTGATCTAACATTGTCACCGGACAGGGGCGGGTTTCTTCTAGGATTTTGACACAAAGTTCTTTGGCGGTTCGGCCGGTAAAAAGTGTGGATTGGGTGCGTTCTACTTTGCCACGGGCGGGGATGGGTTTGCCAGTTTCGGGATCGACGGCGAGGCCTCGATCGTCGATGATGTTGGTGAAATGTTTGGCACAAATTAAGCTGGTTTCGCGATCGAGATAGATGATGAAGTAGCCGCCCGGATCGAGGTCGATGTGGCGTTTGGATAGCTTGTCATCAATTGCGGTGAGGTTTTCCAAGGTTTGACTCATGGTTGGTGAAAGAAAGTAAACAATAGCTGTAATTTTTGCTGCTATTTCTAGTTTAGTCGGCTGCGGGACAAGTTTGGGACATTGGTTGGTTGAATGCGGGGGAAATTTTTGGCGATCGACAATTCCTGCAATTTGCCGATCTCTCCTATGCTACAGTCGATCGGACTCGACAGATAAATTGATGAGTAAACTTAAGACGCGATCGCTGTTAGAACCCCGACTTCTTCAAGAAGTCGGGGATCTGATCATTCTGTTTTTTTAGGCGTTGCTCACTTATCTATGATGCAAAATTGGTTATTATTGTATAGATGATTTGTTTGTGTTAAAGCTGAGCCAGAATGAAATTTATAGATTTGTTTTCAGGAATTGGAGGTTTCAGACAAGGGTTTGAAAAAATTGGCTTTAAATGCGTTTTTTCCTGCGAAATTAACAGCAAATGCCGACAAGTTTACACTGAAAATTTCGGTGAGGTTCCTTTGGGAGATATCAGTAAAATTAATCCCGTCGAGTTAGAAGACTTTGATATTTTAGTCGCCGGGTTTCCGTGCCAACCTTTTAGCATCTGCGGCAAAAAGCTGGGTTTTGAAGATACTAGAGGCACACTGTTTTTCGAGATTTGTAAAATTATCAAAATCAAGCAGCCTAAAGTTATCGTTCTCGAAAATGTCAAGCACTTAATCCATCACGACAAGGGAAATACCTTAAAAGTAATTATTGCCAGTCTTGAAGATTTGGGATACAGCGTGAATTACAAAATGCTGAATGCTAAAGACTTTGGAATTCCTCAACATCGTGAAAGAATATTTATTATTGCGACTAAAGGTAAACCATTCAATTTTTCTCGGCTTAAAACCCAGGTGACTCCAAAACTCAGGGAATTTCTAGACAAGACAGGGGCTTTTGAAATAGTGGATAAATCCGAGTATACTTTAATTGATTATCCGAGAAAGCAAGATTCGGGACTTTTGTTTGTAGGTTACAGAAATAAAGGTACTTGGAAAACTGGCGTGAGGCCAAATACAGAACATTTATCGAGGGTTCACAGACAGCCTAATCGCATTTATTCGGTAGATGGAGTGCATCCGACAATTCCTTCGCAAGAAACATCGGGCAGGTTTTTTATCTACATTCCTGAGCAAGATATGGTGAGAAAGTTGACGCTGAAGGAATGTTACCGTCTTATGGGTTTTCCTGAAAATTTTAAAAGTTATCCAAGTGCGGGGGAAAGTTACAAGCAAATTGGGAATTCGGTTTGTGTACCAGTGGTGGAGGCGCTCGCCAAAGAAATACTGGGCGCTTGAAACCGCCCAGTATTATCAGGGGTTTTTAACCCGGATTTGAGCAGACCACTTGCTAAGCTATGTTTGCGAAGGTTGCCATACGATGCTCGATCTCTCTGCTAACAAATCGGCCCATCTTTCAGCTTTGTCTCGGTCATCTTTCACGTGAGGTAAGCCGACAATCAGAGCGTGGGATGCTGAATCAGGTACTGCATCTAAGCCTAATTCACGAATTTGTCCTACTTGCAGACTAGCAACTCCGTAACAATTTTTGAACTTTGCTGCACATTGTTCGGGGGAACAAACACTGGCAATTCTCACCGATAAATCCGCTTCATTGGTTCGCAGTAAATAAGCGAAAGATAGAACTAAGTTTGCTTCGTCAATCCAGTGTTTGCCGAGTAAAGCTCTATAGACAATAGCACTGTCAGCTAAAGAATCGAATGGATAGTTTGTAGTCATAATTCGTTTGTTATAAGATATCATTCGGAGGGCGTTGCTGAATACAGGTATGAATTCAAGATTTCTCCATTGCTATAAGCCCGCTTGATGGTGAGTTTTGTAACTTCAAGCGAAAAGTTAATTCATACCGTGAATCAGCAACGCCTCATTCGGAGAGCAGAGGGGATAAACTCTGTCTACGAATAATAAATATTATAGCACACGTTTTAACACTTCTAAGAGTGTTTTACAAGAAATATATGAGCTACCTGGTATTTTACTTGCCACTGTAATGAATCCTTAGATATTTATGACTACATCTGATTCCCTCCGAGAATATTTATCGGTTATACCTTATTAAACCACTCTAGCCAATGGGCTAAGGTTGCTGCTGAAGTAATATCTTCCGAGCCATACTCCTCACTCTTTTGATGATAAATGTAAGCTTTCTCATCAGCATTATGCGGGCAGAACAAGCGTACTCTCCGATCGGCATTTACATTTTGCCAAGCAAGTCTGATACTACCTAGATCGTCTGTACCAGTGGATGCTTTAGGAAAATTATCACCCAAAATATCATAGGTTTCTACAATCAATTTCATCGCTGTTCTCAAAGCATACTCAGTCGGTCTCAAAATCCCGTACTCATCGTCTTGTTCTAAATCTAAAAGTTCGAGCAGACGTTCGACAGTGATGCGGAAATTCGATAAACCGCTGTTGCTACTGCTATCAGTAGTTTGTTCCTTTGCTAGAGTCATAAGATTAAATTCATTAAGTCGCTCACTCTTTTTATGCTAACACATTTAGAACTTACGCATCGAGGACGAGAAACCGGGTTTGAGGGAAGAAAATACGCACATTCCACCCAAAAGAAACCGGGTTTTTTGGAAAAACCCGGTTTCTTTGGTCGGAGTGCGTAAGTCCTATGAACTTTTGAAGCTTGTAGTTGCGCTTGAGTCCCGGCCGGCGCCCAAGCGCAACTACAAACCTCGATTAGGCGGGAACTTGGATTTTTTCGGTGCCGGCAAGTTCAAAGGCTGCGTGAATTGCTTTCAAAGCAGTTACACCTTGTTCCTCATCCACAACGCAGCTAATTTTAATCTCGGAAGTGGCAATCATTTGAATGTTGATTTGCTGGCGGGAAAGCGCTTCAAACATCTTTGCCGCTACTCCCGGATGCGCTACCATCCCGGAACCGACAACGCTAACTTTGGCTATTTGTGTATCGACTGCTACTTCGCCCCATCCAAATTCGGGGGCGGCTTTTTCGAGGGCGTTTTTAGCAGCTTCGGCGTCAATTTGTGCTACGGTAAATGCAATGTCGCGAGTTAATATGCCGTCAATATTGTGACAGCGCTGCGACTGAATGATTGTATCTACGCTGATATTTTCCTCGGCTAAAAGTCCGAACAGTTTTGCGGCTACTCCGGGGCGATCGGGCAATTGGCGAATTGCTAGACGCGCTTGATTGATATCCAACGCAACGGCGCGGACTGCAGGCGGTTTTTGGGATGAGGAACGCAGCCCAATAGGGGAGTTGGCAACATCAAATGTTTTGCAGAGTTCGGCAACGGCTCGATCGCAATCTTCGGCATCTATCGCACAACTAACTTTCACCTCGGATGTAGAAATCATTTGAATGTTAATTCCCGCATCCGCTAAAGTCTTAAACATCTGCGCGGCTACCCTCGGACGACCGATCATTCCCGCACCCGCAATGCTAACTTTAGCTATTGGCCGCTCTTCTGCTTTCACTTCCGGTTCTCCCAATTCGGGGCGAGAATTTTTGCCGAGGGCGGGGATAATTGCATCTGCAACTGCGGTGGCTTGTTGCAGAGATTTTCGCGTCACTGTGAAGGCAATATCATTAGTATTTCCTTCATGAATTGACTGGATAATTAAATCAACATCGAGGTTTTGTTGGGCGATCGCACCAAACAACCGCGCGGCTACTCCCGGGCGATCGGGCAAACGCAGCAGCGACACCCCTGCCTGATCTAAGTCAAATTCCACCGCATCCACCGCTGTTGCGAGCTCCAAACCCTCCAAAGGCCGAAGTTTCGGGGGTGGGGACACTACACGGGTACCGGGGGCGTCACTCCAGCTAGAAAGCACTACCAGCGGCACGCCGTAATTCTTGGCAATTTCTACCGCGCGCGGGTGCAGGACTTTTGCGCCCAAACTCGCCAATTCCAGCATTTCGTCGCAAGTGATTTCGTCCATCAATTGGGCGTCGGCAACCAAGCGCGGATCTGTAGTCAGAATTCCGGGCACGTCGGTATAAATTTCGCATCTGTCGGCCCGCAGCGCTGCAGCCAGGGCTACTGCGGTTGTGTCGGAACCGCCACGGCCCAAGGTGGTAATTTCCAATTCTCCGGCATCGGCGATACCTTGGAACCCCGCAACCACAACGACTTTACCGCTTTTTAACTGGCTTTCAAGCCGATTCGGGTCAATTCGCAAAATCCGGGCGCGGGTGTGGGCGGCTTCGGTGACAATGCCGACTTGGGCGCCGGTGAGGGAAATTGCGGGCTGTCCCATTTCCTGCAATGCCATGCTCAAAAGTGCGATCGAGACTTGTTCCCCAGTGGAGAGCAACATATCCATTTCCCGCTTGTTGGGATTTGCGGAAATTTCCTTGGCGAGTTTAACTAAACCGTCGGTGGTTTTGCCCATCGCCGAAAGTACGACAACGAGAGAGTTGCCGAGCTGTGCTGTTTTTACTACTCGTCTGGCTACTTCCAAAATGCGATCGACTGTGCCCACCGAGGTTCCGCCATATTTCTGAACAATTAGTGCCATAGGACTTACACAAAAAGTGATGTAATACTTAAGTTAATATACGCAAATTTTTGATAATAACCGATGAATGTTTATATCGTTTCTGAGGAGGCTGCTAGGCGATCGGGTTTTTACAGCACATGATATTCCTAGGGACACTGAATTGCCGTGTCCCTACCGACATCTGCGACTTATGCGAATTAAGATTTTTGATGGGAGAATTGAAGAATTGCCAAGGACTTATGAAGAACCCAACCCCGATAATCATCAGTCATCCCCAATCTAAAATCTAAAATCTAAAATCTAAAATCGAATTACCGTCCTTCTAACTCTCGCAAACGCGCTTCCAAAGCTTGAATTCGCAACTCAGCTTCTATTCGCTTTTGTCGTTCTCGTTCTGCCTCCAATTCGGCTTGTTCTGCCCGTTCCTCAGCAGCCAGCAGCAAATTGCCGGAAGCATCCCACCAGCGCAGCCAAGGCAATTCTACGCCCTGATAAACCCCTTGCCAAATACCTAATTCCACTCCTATTTGTGCGATCGCGTAATGTCCGCGCTCATTTGGTGGAACTAACTCGAACCGATCTTCTACCAAATGATACACTTCAACTTGTGCCTTTTTGACTTCATAAATGCCGTAAAAAGCAGGTCGAATTATCCGTTCGTAAATCCAGAATTTGCCCTGGCGAGGAGTCCTATCTCTTTCTTCACTGCCATCACCAGAAACAAATTCAAGTACAATCCGAGGCGGCATTAATTCCTGCCACATGACATAGGAGCGACGAAGATTTCCGTCAAGAGTTGGCGGCACGTCAGGCACGTAAAACCAATCAGGCGCTTCGGCTCCTCTTTCTGGCGGTTCCGGGGGCTGAGCCACTCGCCAGTAAATACCGGAATCTTGACCGATGCAGTATTGTCCGTCGGGATGAATTTGGTCTAAAATCGGTCGGATTGATGTTGTTAACAGGATGCTTTGAGGATGTTCTTGGAAGTTTTTTACAAAAGTACCGTCGGAGTCGGGTAATTGAGTGTGGTCAGGGAAATCTGTTGCTATAATTTCTGGTTTTTCGGTGACACTCATGTTGACCTCTTGAATGTTTAAAGATTATACTTATAATTAGTGACTTAGAGATTAATCATGCTATTACGTCATTGAAAACCTCCGATTGCTATATAGAAAATTTTCAGAAATATGAGTAGGTACAAGTTAATTATTTTTGACTTCGACGGCACCTTAGCAATTACTCACAAAGCTATTGTATTTTGCTTTACCAAAACTTTTGAAACTTTCAATATTACCCCGCCTGCTGCTGATACTATTATAAGTACGATCGGCATCAATTTACCAAATACTTTTAAAATCCTGCATCCGGCGATCGAGGAAAGCGCAATTCCTGAATGGGTTGAAACTTACCGCTCTTATTATCGGACGGAAGGTGAAAAGCAGGTAGAGTTATTTAGCGGGACAAAGCCAGTCTTGCAGTTGGCGCGCAAGTCGGGATTGAGCTTGGGAGTTTTTAGCAACAAACACGTTAGTTTTGTAAATTCGTTACTGCAAAAATTGAAAATTCACAGTTTTTTTGATTTGATTTTAGGTGACAACGGAGAAATGATTATGAAACCAGAGGCGGCGGTTTTTCACTCAATTATTAAACCGCTGTTCCCGGACTTGGATAACAGTCAAATTTTAATGGTTGGCGATACAGCGATTGATTTGCTGTTTGCTAAAAATGCTGGGATAGATGTTGGTTGGGCGGCTTACGGATATGGCGATCGCCCTCAGTGTCTCGCCCTAGAACCGACTTTCGCGATCGACGATATTTCAGAACTTGCTGTGTTCGTTCAATATTAATTTTTCCGGTTTTTTTATTGTATCTTTGGAATCGTTTAAATCCTATATCTTTTATTCAAAATATTTCAATAGAGACTCCGGGCATCAGATTTTGATTCACTCAAAAAAATAAATGCCCGAACTTGTAAGCTACCTAAACCCTGCCAAGCAAACCATACCAAAGATAGAGTGATCCCGGCAACAGCTATTATAAATTAACAAGTAGGATTCCTTTGAAGGTAGAAGGCACAAGGCAGAAGCAAAGAGGAAAAAAACGAGGGAAGCCTGATTTTTTTTAGGTAGAATTTACCGCCAAAATTCTGCATAATAGCCTTCTAACTTCTGCCTGTGGAAAACAGGCAATTCTGTTAAAGTCTAGGGTGTGCTGCCAGTCGAGATCTCTACAATAAACTCAATTTATAGAAAATCATGCAGATAGATATAAGCATTCCTTCTGAAACGCTATCGCCGACTCGTACTGGCGGCACACCGAATTTAATAGAAGAAGTATTTCGGCTGTACGATCGCGCCCTGGCAGCTACCAGCAACGGCATCGCGATCGCGGACGCTACCCGGCCGGACAAGCCTATAGTCTACTGCAACGGGGCTTTCGAGCGAATTACAGGCTACAATCGCAGCGAAATAATCGGGCAGAACTGCCGCTTCCTGCAAGGCCCGGATACCGATCGCGCTGCCGTCGATCAAATCCGTGTGGCCCTGAAAGAACAGCATGACTGCAAAGTAGTTCTGAAAAACTACCGCAAAGACGGCACCCCTTTCTGGAACGAACTCAGCATCTCGCCGGTGCGCGACAGCAGCGGGCTCGTTACCCACTTCATCGGCGTCCAATCTGATATCACCGATCGCTTCCAAGCAGAAGAAGCCCTCAAACAAGCCGAGGCAAAATACCGCAGCATCTTTGAAAACGCCACCGAAGGCATATTTCAAACCGCCCCAGACGGGCGCTACCTCAGCGCCAACCAGGCACTCGCCCGAATGTACGGCTACGATTCGCCCTCAGAACTGATCGCAAAATGTTCGGCAAAAAACCTTTACGCCGATCGCGGCCGCCGCGCTTCCTTCATTGCAGAAATCAGCAAAAACGGCTCCCTGAAAGAGTTTGAGTCCTGCGTCCGCCGCAAAGACGGCAGCACTACCTGGATCTCGGAAAACGTGCGCGAAGTCCGCGGCGAAGGCGGCGAACTCCTTTACTACGAAGGAACCGTCGCCGAAATCGCCGCCCGCAAACAAGCCGAAGCAGCGCTGCGAAATCAAGAATACTGGCTGAAAACCGCGATCGACGCCGTGCCCGACGCGATCAACCTCACAGACAGCGAGGGGCGCTGGCTGATTGCCAACGACTGCGCCCTCCAACTTTTGGGCTGGGAAACCTCAGACTACCAGGGCAAAACTACTGCCGAACTCGCTGCCGCCGCCGATCCGAGAGTCAGAGAAATCCTGCTAACTTGGCAGGAAACCGACGAAACCACCTGGGAAGCAGGCACTCTTACCTCCAGTCGCCAAAGTGTCCCCTTGCCCACAGGCGGCAGCAATTTGTTTGAAGTGCGGAAAGTGCCGCTGTTCAACCCCGACGGTTCGCGCAAAGGTTTGGCAGTCGCAGGGCGGGACATCACGCAGGAAGTGGAAGCGGACGCAGCTTTGCGAGACAGCGAACAGCGGTTTCGGGCAATTTTTGAACGCGCTGCGATCGGCATGGTAGTAGCTACCCTCGAAGGTGTTGCGATCGCCACTAATCCGGCATTTCAAGCTATGCTGGGGATCTCGGAAGCTCAACTGCGGGGTGTTGGCCTCGACGACTGCGCGCACCCGGAAGACGCAGAAGTTTCGCGCCAGTTGCGCCAACAGTTGGTCGCGGGCTCCCGCGAAGCTTATCAAATCGAGAAGCGCTACCTCCGCCAAGACGGCAGCATCAGGTGGGGACGCCTCAGCGCCTCTGTCATCGACAGCAGTCAGGGAACGCCACAGTTTATTTTGCAAATGGTAGAGGATATTACCGATCGCAAACAAGCCGAGTCAGCTTTGTTTCAAAATGAGGCTAAGTGGCGATCGCTGATTCTCAACAGTTCCGACATCATTACTATTCTTGACGCCAGCGGTCGCATTGTTTACGAAAGCCCTTCTGTAGAAAGAGTTTTGGGCTACGAACCCGATGAACTCGCCGGTCAAATTGCTCTCGATTTAATCCACCCTGACGACCTTCCCTCGGTGATGTCCGACTGCGAAAAACTGATCGCAAATCCAGGCGATTCGATCGCCCTAGAAGGTCGCTTCCGGCGCGCTGACGGTTCTTGGTGTTTTCTTGAAGGTGTCGGCATCAACTTGCTAGCAGACCCCGCTGTGAAAGGAATTGTGATCAACTCCCGCGACATGACGGCGCGCAGGCAAGCAGAGTACCGCCTCAGCAAAATCAACGAGTGCTTTTTGGGATTCACCACCGACGCCGCTGAGAACATCCAGCGGCTGACATCCTTAGCCGGCGAGCTTTTGGGCGGAAGCTGCGCCATCTACAGCCGCGTCGGTGGCGGTCTGCTGCGCGCGATCGGGACTTGGCAAGCGCCGCCGGACTACCCGCTGGTCGATCGCGCCGAGGGCCACATCTGCACCGACGTATGCAGCAAAGGAAGCGATCGGGCTGTTGCAATTCCTGACTTGCAGAACACGATCTACGCCCAAACCGATCCCGCTGTCATCCGCTACCAACTGCAAAGCTATCTGGGACAAGCAGTGCGGCTGGGCGACAATTACGTGGGTGCGGTGTGCGTTGTCTACACCGAGTCGATCGCGCCCACGGAAGCCGACTGCAAGCTGATCGGAATTATTGCCGGGGCGATCGGAGTTGAGGAAGAACGGGCCGCCGCCGCCGATCGCGATCGGCAAAAATCCCAAGAACTGCAAACAGCTTTGAGCGACTTGCAGCAAACTCAAATGCAGTTAGTACAAACCGAAAAAATGTCTTCCCTCGGACAGGTGCTAGCAGGAATTGCCCACGAAATTAACAACCCAGTTGGCTTTGTCGCTGGCAACCTCTGCCACGTCCGAGGCTACGTTCTAGACTTATTAGAAATCGTACAGGTGTATCGAGAAGAGTACCCAAATCCCCCAGCAAAAATTCAGCAACAAGCCGATGATATAGACTTAGAATTTCTAGCAGAAGACCTGCCCAAATTGCTCAGCTCGATGCAGACCGGATGCGAGCGCATTGTAGAAATTATTCAAACTCTTCGCAATTTCTCGCGGGCAGACGAAGCTAAAATCAAGACTGCCGACATTCACGAAGGTTTAGAAAGTACCTTGTTAATGTTGAACACCAGGCTAAAAGCCAAGGCAAAATGGCAGGGCATTAAAGTTATCAAAGAATACGGAGAACTGCCGCAAATAAACTGTCATCCCGGGCTGCTAAATCAGGTGTTTATGAATGTATTGGCAAATGCGATCGACGCCTTGGAAGAAAGTAGCAGCCAAGCAAAAGACACCGCAAATTCTATCTCTCCTACTATTACCATTCAAACTGAAACGATTGAGGACAAGAGCATTTTAATTCGGATCAAAGACAACGGTATGGGCATTCCCGAAGATCAGATTGTGCGTTTGTTTGACCCGTTTTTTACCACAAAACCCGTAGGTAAAGGCACAGGTTTGGGTTTATCAATTTCGCACCAAATTGTCGTTGAAAAACACAACGGCAAATTGCAGTGCCTCTCAGAACCCGGTAAAGGCACTGAATTTATCATCGAAATTCCAATTCGTTGACATCAGGACGACGCTAATCAGCATATCATATCAATTCCGGTTGCACTCCTCATGATTGTTGACTGTTGACTGTTGACTGTTGGCGGTTAACTCGGGGTCGAAAAACTGAAGGATGGTTGAGTGTTGACTGTTGACTCGATTTTACGCCCGACGATGAAGCGCGGATTTGCTATCAGTGGTTTGACACCCTAGTCTAATATCAATTCCGGTTGCATCGGAATATTCAAATCCAGTCAACAGTCAACAATCACGGATAGATGGTGTCACCGGAATTGATAGAATTTATCTGCGTTAATCTGTGTTTATCTGCCTGTATCTGCGGTTAAAAAAAGAGAATGTATTAACCGCAGAGGACAATGGATTGACGCTGATTCACGCAGAGGTCGAGAAGAGAGATAGGAAGAATTCCGATGTTAACAGATTTGATATAACGCGGTAAGGCGGTTCAGGCATACCTTACATATAGCAGTTTTCCAATGAGTCAGGTAATCTCCAGTCAGCACCCCATTACCCATTATTAATGTTTACCTGACTCAACTGAAAAAAACTATAATTAGGTTCAAGGCAGACCTAATTTACTTAAAAACTAAACTGCGTCCGCAAATTGCCCACAAAAATTGTCGGGTTGTTATCGAAATTATTGGCATTCCAGATCGCATAAAATGCCGGCACGAGCGAAATATTCTCAGTGATAGGGAAATAATAAGTGGCTTCAATTTCGTACTGCTTGCCACCATTCCCCCCGCCAGAAACCAGAAACCTCCGACCGCCCGTAACGTCAAAAGGTACTAAAAATGAGGCCGTAAACACAGCTCCTTTTTTGAAGAAATCAGGAAGTGCAAATCCTAACATATAAGATTGAGTTTTGATCGTGCCGTCGGGTCGGTCAGTCTTGGGAAATATATTGGTTTCGGCGTAGCCGTAGCGACCGAAAAGACCGAAACGGCGGCTGAGTGACCAATCGAAATTAAAGCTATAAGTATTGGCAGTAGCATTGCCGAGACGGCCACCGAAACCGTCATCTGCCAAACCGTTAATCGGCCTGCCATTCGGTGCTCCAATTAGCCCGCCAATTTGCTGGATGTTGGAACGGCTGTACAAAAACCGCAAATTTGCCCGCTCGCTCGGACTGAATGTTAGTTCGGCGGTACTCGTATTTGTCCCACCAAACAAGCCTTGAGACGGATTGGAAGCGGAATTAAACACCGGAGTGGGCAAAAATTCCATACTCTCGCCCAAATAGCCCACACGCAGTTTCAATCGGCGGCTGATATCCCACAAAGCCAAAGCACCTGCGCCGCGTTTGGTAGCAGTTAACAAAGTGCTATTGTTAGAATTAAAACTGCTCGCACCGTCCACGAAAAAGCTAAAATTATTGTTGTCAAAGTAGCGGTAGAAATTAATTCTCGGCCCGATTACTACTTGCAAGCTGTTGCTAACCGGGAACTGATAAGAAAGTTCTCGCAGAATAACTTCATTGGGATTCACCCCAGCAGTCTGGTCTAGAAAAGGAGTGCCAAAGGTATTAAAAAGACCTGGAGAAGTATACTGATTTGCTGGTGCAGTTCCGTTACCTACAGCTAGCTGTGTAATCAATTGGTCTTTCCCTGTAAAAGAAGTAGTGAGGGTTAACCAAACTAAGTGGCTGAAAGTAATTTCTGGGTCGTCCACTCTCTGCACGATCGGTCTGTTGGTGACAGGATCGCGTCCGGGTACTCGATCGAGCGGAGCAGCATTTCCATTTATTGCTTCAACTCGGACTCGCTTGCCCGCAAAAGCTCCACTCAGATTAAACCAAGCAAATGCGTTTAGTTTAGTAGTAGTTGAAAATTGGTTGGCTTCTAATTCGGCAGTCCGGGCTTCCAAAGCATCTACTCGACCGCGCAAGGTAGCTAATTCTGCTGCAAATTCTTCTTGCAATCTTTGCAAAGCAAGTAAATCTTCTCGCTTGACTAAATTACCAGTAGAACCGCCAAGTTGTTTGGTAATTTGGTCTAAGCAAGCGTTTAATCCGGCGGCGAATTCATAGCGAGTCATTGCTCGATTTCCTCGGAATGTGCCGTCTGGATATCCCGCAATGCAGCCGTATCTTTCTACTAGGGATTGTAAGGCTTGAAAAGCCCAATCTGTGGGGCGCACGTCGGAGAGCTGGGAAACAGAGGTGACTTGTGCTGCGTCTTCTTGTATGCTGAGGTCATCAGCGGTGCCCGTCTCGCTGCTGATGTCGGCAACTGTACTGGCTTCAGCAACTTGTTGAGACTGAGGAGAGTTTGCAATTTCTAACTCCTGGGGGGGTAATTCGCGAATTGCCCCCGTTATTTCTGGGGCTGTTGTTGCACGATCGACTGTTGCTATATCTGTTTCGGGTAAAGCACGATCGACTGTTGCTATATCTGTTTCGGGTAAAGCACGATCGACTGTTGCTATATCTGTTTGAGGTAAAGCACGATCGACTGTTGCTATATCTGTATCGGGTAAAGGGCGATCGACTGTGGCTATATCTGTTTCGGGTAAAGCACGATTCACCCATGCTGCATCTGTATCGGGTAAAGGGCGATCGACTGCTGATTTAGTCTCTGCGGCGATCGCCGCTAACGGCGGTATCTCAATCTTAACTGCTGCCAGCGCTGCGTCTGGGGTAGCCTCCGGGACGGCACTCGCTTCTAGCGCAACTTCTGGAGTTGAGGTATCCTGAATTTGAGCTGTTGCTGCGATCGGCCCCAAAGGCACTGCCGCACCAGAAATCAAGAAAGACAGCCAAAAAGCTTTAAGGGAGGTTGAATTATTCACCATACCACTCACACCACTTGTTGAAAATTAAATTTGGCCAATCTTAAACGATAAGCTTGCTTATAAATGTGTTTGGTTTAACAAATTCTTATAAATAGTTAAAAGAATTTTAGGAAGCCCTCGGTTCCAGATCGCTGATGACTACTGACTACTGACTAATTCCCAAAATGAAGTTTTTATTAGTTACAGATTTAGACAACACGCTAGTCGGAGATGACGAAGCAACTCAAGTTTTAAACCAGCGCTTGCAATCAAAGCGATCGCAAATATGTTTGGTTTATGCTACCGGGCGTTCTTATGCTTCAACTTGCGAATTAATTGCCCAAAAGGAACTACTAGCACCGGACTATTTGATCGCAGGTGTAGGCAGCGAAATTTACCAAGACGGAACCCTGGACTTAGATTGGGCGGAATATCTTTCTCAAGACTGGGATAAAATGGCGATCGCCTCTTTAGCTCAGCAGTTTTCCCAGCTTAAACCCCAATCCCTAAAAGAACAAAATCCTTGGAAAATCAGTTATTGTCTGGAACCAGCAGCAGAAAATAGTTCGATTGTCCAGACTTTGCAGCAAAAGTTAACTGAATTGAGACTGCCAGGTCAAATCATTTTTAGCAGCAATCGCGATGTGGATATTTTACCGCAAACTAGCAATAAAGGTAATGCCCTTACTTATTTACAAAAGCGCCTACAAATTCCATCTGAGGCAACATTAGTTTGCGGAGATTCTGGCAATGATATCAATATGTTTGAACAGGATGTCCGGGGAGTAATCGTCGCTAATGCTCTATCAGAACTCTTAGAATGGCATCGCGAATGCGGCACTGAAAATCATTATTTAGCTAGTTCTGCTTGCGCTTGGGGAATCATGGAAGGAATGGCATATTTTTGGGAATTATGATTGCCGAAAATCCGGTTGGGTTTGTAGTGAGCACTAAAGTCCTCATACAAATCACAGGACTGAAGTCCTCAGTACAAACGCACCCGAAGCACCCCAAGTCCTGCAAACCCTTAAAATCTGTTCAGGAATCTCAACCGCGTCTCGATCGAACCTGCGAGTTGCGATACCATCAGCGTCTACTGCTTTATCAAACCTAATCGAACTTAACTTTAGTTACCTCAAGCGAGTTGAAGTTTATTTCCTAGCCTGTTGGTTAGTCGGCTATCCGCCGATCGCCAAAGGTTCTATAGTTAAGTTTAGCGCCTCAACCGAAATTACTCTCTCTAAAAAAAGTTATCTTTCTAGATGAAGAAGATGTCGGTTTAGCTCACTATTTGCCCCTTTAGTTCAGTTCGCGAACGCACCGCCACATGGAACAAAATACTTTACCCGTAGAGGTGATTCTCTCTCACCCCCGCCAATATTTAGGTAGCATTCGGCTGGATTGGACGCCACAACCGGGGAACTATCTAGATTTAGAGGGACAAACCTACGCTGTTTTGGAACGCCACCACCGCTATCAACTCAAATCCGGCCGCTACCGACTGCAAAAAATTGCCCTGTACGTGCAGTCGGCCACACCGCCGACGGAAAGAACTTTTGTAAGCGGCATCTGGGTTATCGGAGATGCTAGCTGCCGTTTTAATGCTCGATCGGAAATTCTGCGCTGTGCTGTCAATCCCAATGGCCCGTGCAACTGCTGCTGCGATTACGAAAAGTCTTGAACCATCGAGTCAGTAAACAATTCCACCTCGCCCAACCGAGAGTGCCGAGAATCTCGGCGTCTCCCTCATTTACAACAAACTATCAAAACCAACTAGCAACTCTCGAATCAAATTTAACTTCTTCAGGCAGGCGGTGATCTATCTTCTGATAGCTGTGCAGCACCTCGCGAATTCCAGTATGAATCAAATTTTCTATGTGCAGCAATTGCTCTGAAGAACAGCGAACCTGAACTGTTTGGTTTGACACCGACTCGCTGGGGTCGATCGCAGTATATCTATTAGGAACTCGGCTGAGCACATAAGCAATTAAATCTTGTCGCAATCCCGAAGGCGAAAAAGCTTGTTGGTAGGGGTGCTTCGGATAAGACTCCAAGATAATTTCTACTTCCTCTGTGACTACAGCTAAGGTAATATTGACAAGATTTTTCTGCATTTTCCCCGTCCCGAAACACTCGTTAACTAATATTTTTGTGGCTGTTCTCGATCTCGTCTGATTTCTCATGAATTTTAACCGGCTAATACAGCCAATCGTTCTTCGGTCATCACCAGCTCGAACTCGGAACTTACCTCTTCTATAACCCGCAGCACGTAGCAGGGAATCTTGTCGGATAAAATAGCACTTGGCACCACACCAGTGTGAACTTCTAAGACTGCTTCTGCAGCAGCTTCAAACATCAGTCGCTGTCCGGGAAACATCACTCTTTCAAAGTACCAATTAGGAATGTTCCCAATCCGAACCACCTGAACTAGGTTGGTAACATTTGCGTAATAGCACAGAATCTGGTTGTTACCTTTATAAGATAGCTGATCAGACATTTAAAAATCTCCACACTCTTTCAAAAACTAACTGAGACTTGACTTTGCCGGTTAGTGGCAATTGCGAGTAGGGCTCTGGACAAAACGACCGACTTATTTGTGGGGTGTTATTCGAGAGCGCGAATCACATCTTCAGTTATTAATTTTTTTACCCTTGAGTTCTCCTGCCAACACTTAGAGGACTGGCGCACAAACCCCGTTTTTCCCCGTTAAAAACCGGGTTTTTGTGGTAGGCACTGCCTAACCCCTGACTTATTCAGGCTGGTTGTTCTGTAGCACCAGTTAATCGAAATTACCGTCACTGCCCCGAACTCTCCTGACAACAGGTTGGCTCTTTGGCAGTGGAATGGTGCTGAGATGGCATAGACTTTCAACTCAAGAGCTTGGACTAAATATTATCTAAAAAATATGAGGAAATTATGAAGACCATAATTTTTTTTGATAAATATACTTTTGCCGAAGCAGGGATTACAACAGTTAGGCAAAAACCTGGTTTTTTAGCCAAAAACTTGGTTTTATCTGTGTTCCTGGGTTAAAAAACCAGGTTTCTGAGGGAAATCTGCGTAAATCTTTGATTAGCAGGCTGAAACCTGGTTTTTTAGCAAAAACTTGGCTGCATCCGTGATTCCGGGTTGAAAAAAATCGTTCTTGAGGCAAGTGTGCGTAACTTCTGGAGGAGTTATTCGGCCTGTAAATACGGTGATAGCCCATCGGCTTTTTAGGTAACAAAAAACCCCGACTCCCTAAGATCATCTCTAGAACTTCTAGGGAATCAGAGTTTAAATTAATCAATCACCGATCGATCTCAAAGCTAAATCAAAAAAATGAGGAAATTATGAAAATAGCCGGAAAAACTAGGAATTTCCTGGACGCCTAAACCGGGTTTTCTAACATAATTGCGTAATTTTCGCAACAATCAAGAGAAGGAGAAAGCGGATTTTTGATCGTCATCCGGCTTTAATGCCTCCTTGATTCTTCCGTCGGGCTGGGCAGACTTTGTGGGTTAGCGCGACCTGAAATGGTCGTTTAGTACGGGAAGCCGACTTCCCTGGAGGATTCACACCCTCCACCCCCACGTAAAAGACTCTCAAAAAAGAGTTTGGTCACGACCTAGTAGGTAACGAAACAGTCGGAGTGCAGACCACGAAAGTAGCCGAAGCTAGCAGCCTAAGCTGGTTAGGAGCAAGGGGGAAAATCTCCAATGGTGAAAAGAAGTTAACTATCGATTAAACTGCGTCATTAAGTAAAGAGCCAAATAAGGCTGATAGGCTCTAAACCAAAAGGTATGTGGAAGGATTCAGGATTTGACCCTTTCTGGATCGTGTGAACAAAACCCACCGTAGAATAGATAGCACCTAAAGGAAGATAGAAAAACTAAATGACACAACAGGGTAAACCCCACAGAGTCTAAAAGAGGTCGATAACTTTTAGTAGGTCTGAGGTAACAAGGACGGAACTCTCTGGAGGGTAAAGGATGGAGGAGAAAGCGAATGCTGGCTTGTAATGAGTCAGATAGGGGTTGAAACATTACTTCTGACCGAAAGGAACAGCAGACTTCCTCTGGGTCTTATGCGGAAGAAACGAGATTAAGGAATCCAATCTAAGGAGAAGTTAGATGATGTCTACTGAGACAACAAACGGACTGAAGAAACGACTTGAAGACTGGAACCAAATCAATTGGTATAAGGTTAACAAGCTCGTTAGAAACCTACATCAAAGAATCTTTCGTGCGAGAAAACTTGGTGACTTCCGTAAGATACGAAGCTTGCAGAAGTTAATGTTACGAAGCTACGCCAACTTACTGCTGTCAGTTCGACGTATCACCCAGACCAATCAAGGTAAAGCAACGGCAGGAATTGACAAAGAAGTAGTCAATACCCCAAAGCAAAGGGTGATTCTGGTAAACAATTGGGATGGGGGCAACCTCAAACCAACTCGTAGGGTGGAAATACCGAAACCTAACGGAAAGAAACGACCGCTCGGCATCCCTACCGTGCGCGACAGAATCGAACAGGCAATAGTAAAGAACGCACTAGAACCCGAATGGGAAGCCGTATTCGAGGCACACTCGTATGGTTTCCGACCGGGAAGAAGCTGTCATGATGCTATAGCCCAATGCTTCAATAGGACAAGAATTGGATATAGAGGCGGTGACACTTGGGTTCTAGAGGCTGACATCAAGGGATTCTTCGACAACATCGCCCATGAATCCATCCTGACTATGGTGAGCAATTTTCCAAAGATAGAACTCATCAAAGGATGGTTAAAAGCGGGTTTTGTGTTCCAAGGTAAAATTAACCCGACAGAACTAGGCACACCACAGGGCGGCGTTATTTCGCCGTTACTTGCCAACATCGGTTTGCATGGCTTAGAAAGCTTTATAAAAGCCACCAATCCGAAGCTTGGAGTGGTACGATACGCCGATGACTTCATCGTTACGGCTAGAGACAAATACAGTCTCGAAACTGCCCAGAACCTAATTCAAGCATGGATGTCTGAACGATCTCTTGAACTCAGTGCTGAGAAGACGGTTATTACGTCAATGGAAGATGGCTTCGACTTCCTGGGGTTCAACTCCCGGCACTACGATGGAAAACTCCTAATCAAAGTCCAAAAGGAAGGTATTAGCCTTCTGTAAACGGATTGGTGAGGAAATCAAAAACCTGAATGGTGTAGAACAGGAAGTTCTAATTAAAAAGCTCAATCCAATTCTCAGGGGTTTTGCAAACTACTACAAAGGTGTAGTAAGCAAAAAAACCTTCGCCTATATCTCACACCGAGTATGGCAATACCTTTGGCGTTGGGCAAAGCGTAGACACCCCAACAAAGGCACTAAATGGGTAACAAAGCGCTACTTCAAAACCATTAAAGGTAATAAATGGATGTTCGCCTGCACAACAAGCGACCGCCGAGGGAAGGATAAAGAACTTGTCCTTTACCAGATAGCATATACAGCCATTGAACGCCATATAAAGGTCAGGGGTGACGCAAGTCCCGATGACCCCTCACTAAAAGGATACTGGGAAAAGCGCCACCAGAAGTATGGTAAATCTCGCTTTGAAAAAGGCTCCAAGCTATATAAGATAGCAGAAAACCAGAACTGGAAATGTCCAGAATGTGGCGAACTCTTATTCAACGGAGAGGAAATCGAAACCCATCACATAGTATCTGTGGCAGAAGGTGGAACTGACGACATGGAAAATCTTCTGCACCTGCACTCTTCGTGTCATAAGCAGATACACAAAACCCAAGTCAAATCTCGCTTGAAGTAAGGCTTGAGCCGTATGAGTGCGAAAGTCTCATGTACGGTTCTTAGGGGAGGGGAGAGTGGCAACGCTCGAACCTTACCCGACAGTAGCGATTTCAACTGCCGAGTTTGATATGCTATCTGCGATGTGTTTTACCCGAGTTTAAAGCAACGGTTCCCAACCCAGAATTTCCGCTACTTGCTGTGCCAAACTCAAAGGATCGAAAGGCTTTGCAATCACCCCCGCTACCCCCAAATCAGCAAATTGGCTCAAATCCATCGCCTGCACCTTAGCCGTCAGGAAAATCACCGGAATCCCCCGAGTAGCCGCATTATTTTGCAGCAAACCAAACAGAGTAAGTCCGTCAATATCCGGCATCATCACATCTAACAGAATAGCGTCAGGGAGGTGAGTTTCAGCTAAAACCAATCCTTGGCTGCCGTCAGGCGCGCTTAGTACAATCCAGCCGCCTAAATGTTCCAGACAGGCCTGAATCACGCTGCAGAGGTTTTTTTCATCATCGATGACCAGAATGCGCTTTGCTGACATAATTAAAACTCTAATTTTAAATTAATCATGGTAAACCGAAAAAAAACTTACGCAGGCTGCCTCATCAACCCGGTTTCTTGACAGATATAGCAGAAGGAAGAAGCAATAAAATTAAGAGTTTCAGCACTTAAGAACGTCCTAATCGAGCGAGGTTGCTATATTTTGCCACTCACCTACTGATATCATTTCCGGTTACACCGGAATGATGTTGACGGTTGACGGTTGACTGTTCACGGCGTCAACAGTCAACCGTCAACCGTCAACAGTGAACTCGAATTTACTATTCCGATGCTAACGGATTTGATATGAAACCCTGACCACAAAAATCGGGCGTTCGATAATGGCGGGATGATTTTGATTGTTTTGTGGGGTGGGCCCATGAACCCGTCCGATATATTTTCACCGCAGGCGGGACGCCTAACCCCTACTCCCCACAAGCATCATCCTCCAATTGTGCAACGCCAAAAATCGACATATCAGCCTCCCAAAATCATCCTACCCGCGTGTGTTTCCAAGAACTTTAGCTTTCGCGAGATCTGATCGAAGCAATCTCAAAACTCAAAACTTTTTCCCCCTTCGCCTTCCAACGGTGCGGGCACTGTGAAATAGAAACTGCTTCCTTCTGAGACAACACTTTCGGCCCAAATTCTGCCGCCGTGCTGCTGCACGATGCTGCGACAGATAGCCAACCCCAAACCCGTACCTCCTTTTTGGCGGGAGTCAGAAGCATCGACTTGTTGAAACCGTCCAAAGATTGTTTCTAGTTTATCCGCAGGAATCCCCCGCCCTCTATCTTTGACTTCAAATAAAACCCGATCGCCCAAATCTTCAACCCTGACAGTTACTTTACTCCCCGGAGCCGAGAATTTAATCGCATTGCTCAACAAATTTACCAACATTTGAACGATTCTGTCGGGGTCAGCCCAGATTTTTGCTGTTTCGGGCATAATCGACAACTCAATGTTACTTTCTGCCGCCAAAGAAAGTACAGCTTCTGTAGACTTCCGCATCAAAACCTGGGCCTCGCACCACTGCTTGACAAGGATAACTTGGCTCGACTCAAGCCGTTCTAAGTCTAGAATATCGTTGACCAAACGCACTAACCGTTCGGTATCGCTCGAAGCGATTTCTAACATCTGTTTGGCAGTTTCCGGTTTATTTTTCAGTACCCCAGCCGCCAGCAAACCTAAAGAACCGCGAATTGAGGCAAGCGGCGTTCGCAGTTCGTGGCTGACAATCGAAATAAACTCATTTTTCATTTTTTCAATTGCCCGACTTTCTGTGATATCTGTGACTGTGCCGACGTGACCGGTTAGTTGAGATCTGTCGGAAAAAATCGGAGCTGTTTTAAGCCGACAAAACCGAATGGTTCCGTCTCGCTGAATGTGGCGGAATTCGCAGGAAAATTCCCCATCTACCGATTGCGATTGAGACCACTTAGACAGAATTAGTTTGAGGTCTTCGCGGTGAACAAACCGCATCCAGCCGTTTCCTAAAGCTGCTGCCGGTGTGAAGCCACCAATTGCTTGACAGCGAGGATTTGTATAGGTACATTTCCCCTCTGTATCGATTTTGAAAATGCCCACGGGGGAACTCTCGCTCAGAGAGCGAAATAAAGCTTCGCTTTCCCGGAGTTCTGCTTGAGAGCTTTCTAGTTCTCTGGTTCGCTGCAAAACTCGCATTTCTAACCGTTCGTTGAGCTGTTGGAGGGCGGCTTCAGCAAGTTTGCGATCGCTAATATCGCGGTGTACTGATACCCAGTGGGTAAACTCACCATTTTCGTCCGCTAGGGGCACAATGCTCATTTCTACCCAAAATTCCGTCCCGTCTTTGCGGTAATTGATCGAGTCAACCCGCACCGGCTGCCAGGTTTTCAAAGCTGTCCGAACTCGATGGAGACTGGCGCGGTCTGTTTTTTCTCCTTGCAAGATGCGGGGCGTTTTGCCCACAATTTCTTCTAGCGTATAGCCGGTCATCCGCGTGAAAGCTGGGTTGACATAAAGAATTCGCGGGCCCGGTTCCTCAATCGGTTCAGCTTCGGTAATTAATACGGCGTCGTTAGTGGTGGTGACTACTGATTCCAACAGGCGCAACTGTAATTCTCTAGCTTTGCGATCGGTAATTTCTCTAACTGTCCCCACCATCCGCACTGCATCGCCGGCTTCGTTGTAAAAAAACTTACCCTTCCCCTCAATCCAGTGAATGCTGCCGTCCGGCCAAACCACGCGGGTTTCGTGACAGTAATCCGATCGCTGGGCGATCGCCTGATTTATAGCATTCTCCATACTTTTTAAATCTTCTGGGTGAATGCAAGTTGCAAAACTTTGATAAGTTCCGCCAAAAGTTCCCGGGGTCAACCCAAACAACTCTTCGTGTTCCCTCGACCAAACTATGCGGTTTTTCTGCACGTCCCAGTCCCAAAATCCAATTTTGGTAGCCGACAAAGCTAAGCTAAGCTGCTGATTGGTTTTCCGCAACTCCATGCTAGTAATAGCAACTCGAAGTTCTCGGGCTATTTCGATTTCGCACCGCTGCCAAGGCAAAGATTTTAACCTCACAGTTTCTTGCCACAAGTCAAAGGAATTGCGAGGAGACAGCGGTGGGCTGCCATCCGGTTTAACTTCAATTTCCCCGTCTGGTTTACCGGCCCAGTTGACAGTTTGAATTGTTTCTGGACGGAACCACAAAATGTAATAATTTTGCATTTCGGACATGGCAAGTACCAGCAAACCGCTAGCAACTTCTTTAAACTTCTCGGATGGCGGATACAGCTTTGAGAGAGAATCTGTATGAAAAAGATCATTATTTCTTTGAGTTTTTATCCAAGCAATTAAGCTCTCGATTTCTACCAATTCCGGGGTTTTGCCGATGGTTGTTAAATTTTCATTGGCACACACAACTCCACCGGTAGCGCCCACTAAGGTCAGTAATTCATCTGGGGATTTAAGTAAACCTTCTACAAACCAGTGTGATTGAGAAATTTTGGTGACAAACTTATGGCAATTTTCTTTTAAATAAATTGCATATTCCCAATTTTCGCTATCTTGTTTGTAGCTAAGTTCTAGATTCACAAACTTGGCTAGCAGTTCGCAAGCCTTTCTTGTTTCGTAGCTGACATACTTTCGTGTAGGGTGGTGACAAGCGATCAATCCCCAGAGTTTTTGATCTTTGATTAATGTCAAGGTCATGCTAGCACCAATGTTCATGTTTTTGAGGTATTGAACATGGCAAGGGGAAACTGCTCTCAACAAAGAGAAGCCCAGATCCAGGGGGCGACCGGTCAGCGGATTGCAGTGAGGAATTAGTTCTACAGGCTGACAGTTAATATCGGGAATAAACCGAATTAAATTCATGTTGAACAGGTTTCTTGCCTGGGGGGGAATATCGCTAGCCGGATAGTGCAGTCCCAAGAAAGGAGCCAAATTTTCTACTTTGTCTTCGGCGACAACTTCCCCCGCACCTGTGGCATCAAATTGATAGACGATCGCTCGATCGAAACCGATCATCCTCCGCACTTCTTCAACTGCTTTCTGACACAGCACTTGCAGGTTTGGTGTTTTGTGGATTTTGTCTATCGGCTCTTGGACTAAATGATAAAAATTGAAAGAATCGCTATGTTTTGGGGAAACAGCCGATTCGAGTTCAAGAATTACTGCTGAACTAGATTGATGCAGCGTCCCCTGAAAAAAAGACTGGCGGTTTTGACTTGTGAATGATAATCTGATACCGTTAGATTGATGGCAGTTTTCAAATAAAGCTTTTTCTATAGCCTCAATTTCCTCAGTTTCGACAAATTCCTGTAAAAATTTGCCCAAAAGTTCTTCGGGATAAATGCCGAGATCCTCAAAAATATTGTTGCTAACTTGCAAAATTTTCAACTCAGGAGATTCCAGCACTAAAAGGATGCCATGAGGTTGGATCGCAGCCGGGGCGTAAATTTGTTCGCCGTCGCTGTCATTGAGATTGTCTGTGTCTGAGGGCAATACCATTGCTTTCATCTGATTAATACTTCTCTAAATTAGCCTGTGTTCTCGATCGGCGCGCCAGCATCAATCAAAAGCACCGCGTCGGCATCACACCATCTAACAATCCCAAGTCTGGCTAAGGCTCCCTGAGTTGTTTCGGGCACGCACTGCATATTTGCTCCTAGTTATCCCATTTAAAAAAAAGACTACAACTGTAGGTACGCGATCGAAACCCATCTCTCATAAGTGATTTCCAGTTCTTCAATTCTTTAATTCTTTAATTTTTTAAATCTCAAATGGGATTAGCGCTGTGCTTGAGCCAGTCTGTTTCTGAGTTGAGTCCGCTCCAAACGATTCAGGAGGCGAGCAATTAATTCCGGTTTCACGATCGGCTTGTTAACGTAGTCGTCAGCACCTGCGACAAACATTTGGCGCACTGTTTCCGATTCGGAATGAGCTGTCAAAAACAGCACTGGAAGCTTGCTCCAGCGCAAATCGTTGCGAACTGCCAAACACAGCTCGATACCGCTGTAACCGGGCATCTCCACATCTAAAATTAGCAAATCCGGACAAGTCGTTTCCAGTACCTCCCAGAACTTTTCGGGATCGTCCAAGGTTGTTACTTGAAATCCCCAAGGTTGTAGAATTACTTGCAGTGCAGCCAATAGATGCACGTCATCGTCTACCACCATAACTTTAGCTTCAGCAGGGCCAGTCTGGTCGATTAGTTGGGCCACTGCTTTGAGTATATCTGCTGGGGGCATAGATTTGTGTAAAAAGCCCGAAGCTCCCAAACGAGCAACTTCTATTCGATCGCTCAATTGATTGTGTGCGCTAAAAACCATCACCGGAATTTCGGGCTTTTCACTGCGGAGTTCGGCTAAGAGAGAAAGTCCGTTTTCTTGAGATCTGGAAAATGTCAAATCCAGCAAAATCGCGTCGGGAGGCTGTCGAGAAATCGCATTTCTTGCCGCTTGCGGAGAGTTGGCAACTTCTATCTGGAAGCCGGAACCGGATGCTACTGTTTTCAGTTGCTCGCTCCCAAAAGTATCATCATCAACAATCAGCATTCGGCGCTTTTGGGAAACCGCAGGAACCAAATCGCCTTCTGGTTCGGGCGACGGGTCATCGAATATATGTTTGAGCTTATGCAGAAATCCCTCAATCTCCTGAGCCGTCCCCGGTTTCAAGATGTTTTCAGCCTTGAACAAATGTTCTATCTGGCGCGCAAATTCCGAACCTTTCGGCAGGCCTAACGTTCCCAGAGAACCGACTAATTTGTGAGCTTGAGCCTGGGCTTCCTCGCGCACTTCGCCCTCCAAGCTTCCGTTTTTCAGTTGAGCGATCGCGCGATCGAATATCGCCACCTTTTCTATAAAATTAGCTTTTAAATTTCCCCGCATTTGGGCAATCGCATTCAAGACTTTGAGACGGCGTTCGTCTTTGTTTAATTCCTGGCTGGACCCGCTGGATTCAGTAGATAAAGTCTCTTGAGTTTTAGCAGTTTCTGCCGTTTCCTGCCCAACTTGTTGGCTCTCAATCTCATCCGGCAGACTTTTGAGCCGATAGCCCAATCCGTACACGGTTTCCACTAAATCTACTGTCATCCCGGCTGCTTTCAGCTTCTGCCGCAGCCCCTTGATGTGAGCGGTAACGGCTTCTTCTTGAGGAAATTCGCCGGCCGACCAAATGCGATCGAGGATGGCGCTGCGACTGAAAATGCGCCGGGGATTTCTCAGGAAAAGTTCTAGCAAATTGTACTCTTTGGGAGTCAAGTGCAGCACTTTTTCGGCATAAGTTACTTCCGTAGTGTCCGGGTTGACTTGCAGTTTTTCCCATGTCAAATTTGTACTCGACAAAGTTGTCTTACCCCGGCGCAGCAAAGCCCGAATTCGAGCGATTAATTCTTCGAGATTAAATGGTTTGACCACATAATCGTCTGCACCCGCCTCTAAACCTTGGACTCGATCGTTGCTGCTATCTAGCGCTGTCAGCAGTAAAATCGGCATTTGGCAGCCGGACGATCGCAATTTTCGACACAAACTAATGCCGTCGAGTTTAGGAATCAGCACATCCAAAACAATCAGGTCGTAATCGTATGCCTGCACCAAATACAACGCTGTTTCACCGTCTGCAGCCGCATTCACATTGTAATTGTGAGAGTTCAGCGCTTGAGTCAGCAAACTGACTGTAACTGTGTCATCTTCTACCAGCAGGATTTTCATAAACGTCACCTGTACTTCCAACTATTTGGGGAACTTTTTATAAGTTTTTGTGGCTAATTAAATAGCCTTTTTACAACTGACTTTAAAAATTCCCCACCTTCAGTATAACAAATAGTATTCGTGAAATAAAATAATGGTAAATTATTATTTTAATTTTATTTTTTTCTCTCAAAATACCTCATTAGATTCGGGCTAGGATTTTATGGTTTTTTCGACTTCAGCGCCTGCTGAATCTTTTGAATCAGATATTGCGAGGACTCTTGATGTTTAACTAAGTCTTTTAACTCGGAAACCGCTACTTCGGCGTGTTCTCTCTCTCGAACTAAAGAATTAGCGGTAACACTTTTTATGACTCCCAAAGGTTCTTGGATAGCGGTCAATGAATTGAAATTTTTTTCAGCTATTAATTCTTCCAACTCTAGCAGGGCCATTTCTGCGCGATCGATCTTAATCGTCACTGATTTAGCCACATTAGCACCCGCTCTTGCTGCCTCCGTGAGTTCGTGAACTCGAAGTTTAAACCGACTGGCAATTTGCTCCATTTGAGTCCCCAATTCAAAAGTTTTACTTGCCAGTCTGCCAATTTCTAGACTCACTTTGCTCAGACCGCTGGGCTGACTTCCCATTTGATTGGTAACGACAGCCACCTGTACTGCTAAATGCCTGACTTGTTCGATCGCCTCCCGGATCGTTCGAGAAGTGCGGTTAACCGTTTCTAAATCGTTAGCTATTGCTTTGCCCACGCCCAAAATTTTATCTGTATTGTTGCAAATAGAATTAGCACCTTGAAAAGTAGCTTGAAATGCTTGGCGACCTTCCGAAGAAATCAGTTTCGCAATCCTCACAAATCGCTGATTCATTTGAGCAATTTCTTCAGCTTGTTTAACCAGTGCCACTTGCTGGGAATTGGGACTGGTCTGCAACTTTTCTGTTTGACGTTGTTGAATTTTTAAAAGCTCCTTACATTCGTGAAGCTTAGCCTGTTCTTGTTGAAGGAGCGCCAAATACTTGTGTCTTTCTACTCGGTATTTTTGAATAACTTTGTTAGCTTGCGATAAAAGTCTCGACTGGGCAATTACCAGAGTTTGAACGTCCAAAATGCGGTAGCTTTGGTTGTCCATTACCACGATAATCGGTTCATAAATCAAGTCTTTGTGCCTGTTGAAAGAGGCTTGCACTGCATCGTCAATTTTCCAGTTTTCCGAAAGCACCAAAGGCGGAATTCTAATAAAATCTAACAAGGCTCGAATCGGGTGTGAGCCGTAAAGTTTTACGCGATCGGGAAAACTCATTTGCTCTCGAAATTTGACGCGAGAAATCATGCCCAATACTTGTGATTCATGAGTAATAATGACTCCCGGCAGGTCGGGTTCTTGCTCAAATCTTTCAGCCACTACCTGTCCTGGAGTTGCAGCGCTCACTTGGAAGTCGTGACACGGCAGATGTCCGATCGTGAAATCGGGGGTGAGTTGAGTTAGATTGCTCATTTACCCGGATAGCGTTAAGTACAAGTTAACAAATTATATATTAATATAATACTGGAATAAGATTGTTGAAAGTAGTCAAAGACCCAGCACGGAAGTGACTGGGCTTGGGGCCTAAAACTTCATTTTCAGTTGACCAGCCTGAGACCTTTGATGTCTAGGTTTTTTGAGTAATGACACCAAGGGGATGCGTAGCTAGTTCCCTGTTCTGTCGTTAAGGGTTAAACATTTTTATTTGGGTTAAGGACGTGCCATTAGGCGAATCAGCTCAGAAAACAAAGGCGCGTGCTAACTTCACCCCAGCAATGGGAGTGGAATTGCTTAGTTTCCATCAACAACCCGGTTCACAAACACAACCAGAAGCGATCGATTATATAGCCGTATCCCTTCCCCCCGTTTCCTCCTACCGCTTTCGCGCTCGTAAAGCGCTGCAGCGGGGGTCACTCGCTCAGAAGAAAGATGACAACTATAGGGAGAAATTAGCTCTCTGGCTCCGGGGCCTTCTATTACCTACTTTCTGACTACTGTCATCTCAAGTCTGTTGGATGGGCCGCGCCTGCTGTGTCCCAGGTTCCGTCCTCACAACAGGGCCATTCATATTTTGTTCTTTAAAACAACCGGGAAAATATCTAGATTGAAACCAAAAACCTTAAATCGGACTTTGCCGCTAGCAACCTTTGAGGCTGCTTACCAGTTGTTACAGCAAATGGCTGAAATCCCAGGGGCGATTTGGCTTACCGACGATGCGATCGCTGATTCTCAAAATCGGGAATATTCGTCGGAAAGGTTTGCAGCAGTGGTATCAGATCATTTTAGCGCGCTGCTGCGGGGCAATCTATTAGATGAGTTCGCAACAAACGGACACAAGCACAGCGAAAAAAATCTCCATTCGCAATTGAATGTGCAGTTGACTTTCGACCCCGGGGCGATCGCCCATTTCCTGTCTCCCCTCGCAGACAAACTCGCAGAAATAACCCCCGCACCCTCGTGGCAAATTGACATTCGCGCCCTCAAAAAAGCAATTAAAAATATACAGCCCAACTCGGCAGTTCTTCAAAGCGAATTTACCCTAAATTTGCTGGATATTCTCGCTGTCAATGCCAGCCCAAATAATCGCCTGCCCCTACACAGCAAAACAGAAATAGAGGGAAAATCAGCGCCCAAAGTTATAGCTCCAGAAAAGCTACAGAGCCAGATTGCCGCAGCCGTCAATCAATTACAAATTGGCAGTCCCTGCATTTCATATTGTCAGCCAGTAGAAGATGCTTTGCAGCAGCAGCTCGAACAAGAGCGACTTTTGAATCAGGTGACAACTCAAATCCGCCAGAGTTTGGAATTGCCTGTAATTTTGTCAAAAGCATTGGAGCGAGTGCGAGAGTTTTTGGAGGTGGATCGCCTGTTAATTTATCAATTTGAAAAAGTGCCAGTATCGCACAATGGCGAGTTAGCTAAAGAAATACCTGCGGCGGTTTCTGGATCGGGCGAAATCCAAGAAAATTCCGGGTCTTACTTGTATTTAGGTCGCGTCACCTACGAAGCTTTAGCCAACGATGCTATCTCGTCTGTACTGAATTTTAGTGAAGGCGCGCAGTGTTTTACCAATGGAGTCATTGACAGAGAGAAATATCGCAAAGGCTTGGCTTTGTGCGTGGCGGATGTGGAAACAACTTACTCTTCGCAGCCTTGTTTTTTAGAGTTGATGCGGCGCGCGAAGGTGCGCGCGAAGTTGCTAGTGCCGATCGTAGTTCAAGACGAGTTGTGGGGACTGCTAATTGCCCATCACTGTACTGTTCGGCATTGGGAAGAAAGCAAAAAAACATTTTTGCGGCAAATAGCAGAACATTTGGCGATCGCCATTTACCAAGCCGAACTTTATGCACAAGTCCAGCAGCAAAAGCGCACCTCAGAACAGCGCGTAATAGAGCGCACGCAAGAACTGCGCGATGCACTGGTGGCCGCCCAGTCTGCCAGCCTCGCCAAGAGCGAATTTTTGGCAGCTATGAGCCACGAATTGCGGACTCCCCTCACCTGCGTCATCGGCATTTCCGACACGCTGCTGCGGTGGTCTTACGGCAAAGTTGGCAGTAAAGAAGTGCCGCTGCAAAAGCAGCGGCAGTACCTGCAAACTATCCGAGACAGCGGCGACCACTTATTAGAATTAATTAACGATATTTTAGATTTATCGCAAGTAGAAGCGGGAAAAGCAGTATTAAAAATTAGTGAATTTTCACTTTCTAAATTAGCTTCTCAGAGCCTGCACGCTCTCAAAGAAAAAGCTGCGGCTAAAGGGGTGGAACTGGTGCAAGAACAGCGGATAAAACAAGAGTGCGATCGCTTCATCGCTGACCCGCGCCGCTTGAGACAAATTCTCTTCAATCTTTTAGGAAATGCGATTAAGTTTACTCCCAAAGGCGGGCGAGTCATCCTGCGAGTTTGGGTGACAGAAGATAAAAATCGAACGCCTGCAGTGCGGCAGCCCGGTACTGCACCTGCTGGCAGTACCGCTGTTTTTCAAATCAAAGATACTGGCATTGGAATTCCAGAAAATCAGCGATCGCTTTTGTTTCAAAAATTCCAGCAGTTGGATTCCCCCTACCGCCGGGAATACGGCGGCACCGGTCTGGGATTGGCCTTAACTAAACAGTTAGTAGATCTTCACGGCGGCGCGATCGAAGTCAACTCTAAAGTTGATGTCGGCTCTACTTTTACCGTTTTTATACCCATCCAAACTCTAACCAAAGATGAATCCACAAAATTCACCTATGAAAAATCTAATTCATCTTTACCGCTGCATTATTCCTCGCGGGGCAGCCTCGTACTCGTGGAAGAAGATGAAGAAACTGCCATGCTGATTTGCGATATCCTGACAGCCGCAGGACTGCAAGTGGTGTGGATGATTGAAGGTTCGGCGGCGGTGGAACAAATTGAACTTTTGCAGCCCAATGCTGTGATTGTCGATATGCGTTTGCCCGGTATGAATGGCTGCGAAATAATTTACCAACTGCGCCAAAAACGCGCTACTGAAAATATCAAGATTCTAGCTTTAAGCGCTAATGAAATTCCGCCAGATCAGATATCTTTCGTGACGGCGGGAGCTAACGAGTGTTTGGCTAAACCGATTCACCCTGAGCAATTGCTGGACAAAATTATTTCTTTAATGACGGGGATTGGTAATGGGTAATTGGGGATGGGGCATGGGGGATGGGGCATGGGGCATGGGGCATTGGGCATTGGGGATGGGGCATGGGGCATTGGGCATGGGGCATTGGGCATGGGGCATTGGGCATGGGGCATGGGGCATTGGGCATTGGGGATGGGGCATTGGGCATTGGGCATTGGGCATTTAATATAATTAGTTTTTGAGGTAATTATGGGAAGACCTGATTTTGAGGAATTAGAGGTTTATAAGTTGGCGGAAAGTTTGGCGAATCAGATTTGGGAGATTGTTAAAAAATGGGATTACTTCACAAAAGATACGATGGGCAAACAGATAGTTCGGTCGGCAGATAGTGTCTGTGCTAATATTGCTGAAGGAAGAGGTCGTTATAATGACCAAGATAATCGGCGTTTTGTAAAAATTGCTAGAGGCTCTTTGTACGAAACAGTAAACTGGTTAAGATTAGCCTATGCTAGACAACTTATCACCAGCGAAGAAGTAAGCAAATTTAAACCAATTGTCGATAAACTACTACCAAAACTTAACGCTTATTTGAGTTCAATAGGGCACAGGGAATAAATTACAAAAAAAGCCCGATGCCCGATGCCCGATGCCCCATTCCCCATTCCCCATTCCCTATTCCCCATGATTAATTATCAAATTCCTACAGGATTAATTGTTTCTTGTCAAGCACCTGCTGATTCGCCGCTGCACGATCCGATCGTAATTGCGGCAATGGCTCGAACCGCCATCAATCGAGGTGCCTCGGGCGTGCGGATTGACACTCCGGCTCACATTGCAGCGGTGCGAAAACAGATATCCGCTCCCATAATTGGGATTTGGAAGCAGCAATTGCCGGGATGCGAGATTTACATTACTCCTCGGTTTGAAGACGCGCGGGCGATCGCGGCTTCTGGAGCTGATATTATTGCCGTGGATGCTACTCTGAGAAACCGTCCTGCTGGTGGCGAAGACTTAAAGACATTAATCGGCCGAATTCACAGTGAATTGGGCAAATTAGTGATGGCGGATGTAGATACAATAGAAGCTGCGATCGCGGCAACCGAAGCGGGTGCAGATACTGTAGCAACTACTCTTTTTGGCTATACTGCCCAAACGGAAAATTTTTCGCCGCCGGGATTTGATTTGCTTGCGGAAATGGTAGAAAAGCTTAAGGTTCCCGTTATCTGCGAAGGCGGAATATCGGGGCCGGAAATGGCTAAAAAAGCCTTGGATTTAGGAGCGGTGGCTGTTGTTGTGGGGACAGATATTACTGGGATCGATCTTAAGGTGAGAGCCTATAAGTCGGCAATTGGGAACTAAGAAGGAAGAGGGAAGAAGGAAGAGGGAAGAAGGAAGAGGGAAGAGGGGACAAGGAAGAAGGGAGAAGGGAGAAGAAATAGTCGGCGATTGAAATCGGTTCTAGACAAACGAAACGCGCAAGGCAAGGGTGGGAAAAATCGAGGGATTTCAATCGCCCTTTATCAGGGGAAGTTGCTAAATCAGTGCGCCATTGATAAAACTGCTAACTACAGCCAAGGCGATCGCTCCCAGTACCGCGCTCCAAAGGCCCATCCGCAAACTAAATCCTTCAACTAACTTCGCAGCCGAGGCAAAAACAATCACGTTCATGACAAAAGCAAACACGCCGGAAAGCAACCCCAGCGTCAGTAGGTTCGGCACGAAAAAAACGGCTTTCAGAATTGGCAAAATTAAAACGTTCAACATTCCCAAAACCGCAGCGGAAATTACTGCTTTCGGTGTGCTGTCAATTTCTACGCCGATCGGCAGTTGAGAAATTAGCAGCAAGCTGCTGCCTGTCACGAGCCAAGCAATCAAAAAATCGATCGGTTCCACAGCGCTCTTACCTCCTTAACAGTTGAATTGTCAGAAAAACCTGATATTTAACATCTACGCTAATCACACAATCCGGCTGATTCGTCTGCCAATCGACAGAATTTATGTCTGTTACTAAAGAGTTAGAAGTTATAATCCCTGTATCATCTGCCAAATCATCCGGATGGGAACCGTATCAACCTGTTAGTTGAATAAAAAGAGCAGATTAATTAATATGGCTGGCGATTTTTCTTTTAACTCTAAAATCCGATTAGACAAAAATGGCTTGGACAATCCTGCACGGCAACGCAGCCGCTCGCTCCAAGTTATGATTTTTATGCTGTTCGTCACTACCTTGGTGACGCTACCAATATTTCGTCTAGCCGAACTGCAACTGGTACAGGGAGCCTACAACCGACAGCGGGCGGAAAATAACCGCATTCGCCCTGTTTCAGTCCCAGCGACTCGCGGTCAAATTTTAGACCGCAGCGGCCAAATTTTTGCGGCAAACCGCGTATCTCGATCGGTCTATGTGTGGCCAAAAGAGCGATCGGCCCAGGAGTGGCAAGAGATCGCCGCTACACTCGGCCCGATCGTCAAACTTCCCGCGGCCGAAATTATCAAAAAAATCGATGCCGTTGGCTACAAATCAGCCCTACCAGTGCGAATTAGTAAAGATATCGATGTCGGTACTTTCGTCGCTTTGGGAGAACAAACTAATGCTTTGCGGGGAGTTGAAATTCGCGTAGAATCGAGCCGAGACAATCCCCACCAGCAATTAGCAGCTCACCTTTTGGGATACGTCGGCGAAGCTAGTTTAGAGCAATTAAAAGCTAATCCTGCATATCCGATGGGGATGCTCGTCGGTCAAATGGGAGTTGAAAAATTAGCCAATTCAACTTTAGAGGGCGTTTGGGGAAACCGTTTAATCGAGGTGAATGCTAAGGGCGAGGAAATCCAAGATTTAGGTGTAAAAGAGCCTATTCCCGGCAAACCGGTGCAGCTAACTTTAGATTTAGATATGCAGAAAACTGCGGAAAAAGCTTTGGGCGATCGCCTAGGTGCAGTTGTGGCGATCGACGTGAAAACCGGCGCTCTTTTAACAATGGCTAGTTGGCCGACATTTGATCCCAATATTTTCACCCGCAAGGTAACTCAAAAAGAATGGGATCGGCTGCAAGGGCCAGAAAAACCCTTTTTAAATCGAGCAGTTCAAGGTTATCCAGTCGGTAGCACTTTTAAAATTGTCACTGCTGTAGCCGGCATGGAGTCGGGCAAGTTTTCTCCTGACTCTACTTTGGTAAGTTCTTCTTCAATTAACATCGGCGGAATTTCCTTTAACGAACACGGCGCCGGTTACGGCACGATCGGTTTCCGCGATGCTTTGGCCTACAGCAGCAATACGTTTTTCTATCAAGTAGGCATGGAAGCCGGGCCGGAAGAAATGGCGAAATGGGCTAAGAAAATGGGCATTGGCGGTACTATTAATTTAGAACTTTTGGGGTTGGAATCCGCCAATCACGGTCAAGTTCCGATCCCAGCAGAGAAACAGAAAATGTATGGGGAAGATTGGTATGTGGGCGATACGGTAACAATGGCGATCGGTCAAGGTTTGGTACTTTGTACTCCCCTAGAATTGGCAGTGATGGTGTCAACTATTGCCAACGGTGGTTGGCGAGTGCAGCCACATTTGTTGGCTTCTCAAACCAATACGCCTGTTACTCAAAAAATTTCAACAGGTATTAAGCCGGCAACTTTAAATGTCATTAAACAAGGATTGATTGAGGTGGTGAAAAAAGGTACAGGCCGCGGCTTGAATGATGGTACTATTCCTTTAAGTGCGGGCAAAACTGGAACGGTGGAAATGCCCGGTCATCCTGACAATTCTATGTATGTGGGTTTTGCTCCTGCTGACAAACCTGAAGTTGCGATCGCAGTTATAGTTGAAGGCGGCGGATATGGTGCTGTAGCGGCGGCACCAATTGCTCACGAGGTATTTAGAACCTATTTTCAAAAGCAGGGTTTTAAACCTACTAATAAGCCTCTATAGTCATTAGTTAATTGTTGACTGTTGACTTTTGACTGTTCCGATTTTTTGTTATACTTCGATCGCACTATCCTTGATATCTGGGAAAAGTGCGATCGATCAAAAATTTTCCCCTACCACTCGTCTCACTTCCACGGTCGATAAATTCATCATTTGCGCTACCTGTTCCAGACTCATTCCAGAATTTAAAAGTTGAGTTACGAGCTGGCGCAATGTTGACTCCGCCGCCAGTCGTCCCAGGTTTTCTTCCTTGTGAGTCTTCAAAAACTCACCCGTTTCAGGAACTCTCAACCTCAATTCTCCTGAAATTATATGCAATTCCCGTCCCAGCACTTCACTGAACAACCACAGCGTATCGAAAGCGATATAGTTGGCTGCAATCGGCTCGTACTGATTGTTTATCAAACCTACTCCCTGTAAAATGGGATTCAGATAATCGGCCCACGGATCGTACTGAAAATATTCCCTAACTCCCAAAGACCCATAAATTTCTGGTTTAGTTTCTTGGTCTTTCGTATGAGTTGTTGCCGAAGTAATTTCTAACACAAAATCTGGAGGAAGTCCGCCTTATTCCCAAACTTTATAATTATCCCTTTGGTGGTTGGCAACTCTAAACACCACATAAATATCCCGAGCAAAAACCGCTTGGTTGTTCCCTTGTTCATAATAAATGAAAGAATTAGCTCACAGGTAAAAATTAGAACGTTCTTGAAAGTAAAGCTTGACAGCTTCTACACTGTAAGTCATGTAATCGCGCGTGATGCCGCTTTCAGCCCTCGGGTTTCCGTCGCTGCTGGGATATTCAATTTCTACTTGTTCGACTTGAGTTAAAATTGTCATTTTTCAATTTTTCTCAAAGTTAATTAATTTAATGTAGGGTAAATAAGCGTTCTAAGGTTTCTAGTGAGAACTTCATTCCTAGTAGTTTTATGAGGACTGAAGTCCTCACTACAAACCTATTTAATTGTGGTCGTGACCGCTGACATCATATGATTTAATGCTAGCCTTCTGTCGGAGGTGGGAAAAGTTCGATATTGCTCAAACAAATCAACAGCCGTAAGGTACGCAGGGAACACGCTACATAATTAGGTTCTGCGTCTTGGACTGTAAGGCTGGTAAGATGATGTACAGATACAGACTCTTTAAATTCTAATTAATCCCTCTATCTAAAATAATCATTTCCGAACCAACAACCGGACTTCTAGCTATTAACTTGCCTTGCATATTCGCAATTTCTAACTTGCTGAAATCGAGTGCGTTAGCCTCCTTCCACATCTTCGTTGCTAGTTGATTTTGCTCAACTTCGCTGAGTTTGTACCAATCTTCAGCGACTTTTACTGTCAAAATGCTGCTGGAAAAATTAGCTTGAACAGACTCAACTAAACTGCCGCCCAGTCGATTCTTAATGTCAGTAACTTGATTTTGAATCGCAGCAATCAGAGACTGTTCGGGCGTCAGCGGTGGCGGTGGGATAATTTCTACTGGTTGCGGTTTCTCCGGAGCCACTAAATCGGGCAACTTGCTTTTGAATTTAGCAGAGATTGGCTTAGACGGTGCGATCGCCTCTGGGGATTTCGGCGTTCCCGGCCCCACAAAATCGTCAAAGGTTGGCGGCGATTGCGGCGCTGCTGCCAGAGGCACTTTTGCTAATTTCTCCGGCGGTTTTGCCGAGAAACTATTGAAAGTTAAACCGACTACAACGATCAGAATTGCTGCTATGGCGGCGTTTAAAATTGGATCGGACAGCTTCTGGTTCGTAGATGGTGGCAGTAGCGATCGCACTAACCGCACAATACTTTGCCAAAGTACACCGGCGTTCTCTAAAAAGCTCCCTTCCCTGCGTTGGGATACAGGCTTTTTATCAAATTTTACAGCAACTTTTGGTGGCACGCTGTTAACTTCCGCAGCAACAGCGGGAGGAGTTACTGTTGCTGAGTCAAAAGCGGTGGGCGCGATCGGCTTTTGGGGCTGCAACGGGGGTTCGGCTGGTAATTTTTTGCCTTTTTTTCCCAAATTCCCAATCGAGGCAATCAAAGCATTGATTCTCTGATTTTTGGGAACCGCGCTGCTGGCATTTTGAGTTTTGCTGCCAGTGGGGGCAGACTTTGCAGCCGAATCAACCTGCGGTGTCGGAGATTGAGACGGTTCTGGAGTTGACTGGTTTAGTTGTTCTTCTGACATTTTCTCTGCCTTGGGGCGTTGCAAATATATCTAAAAGCGATAAATTTTTAGTTGAGCCATCTCAACCTTAATTTATCATTTCATTAGTTGTAACTGAATCAAAATGAGCATCAAACGCCGTCACTTTCTAATTTTAGGCAGTCTCAGCAGCTTAGGTTTGGCCGGAGTCTGGAAAATGTTTCAGCTTCGGACTGCCTGGGGTACAGACGCCAAGGCTGCTGTGCCTTCTAACGTTGAGGCAGAAAGGGCGAGCGTCCCATTGCCGGCCTCACCGCCTATTTTACGCTTTATTTCGGTGGCCCACACCGGTACCGGCGCTGAAGGTCAGTATGCTGTGGCTGAGGCGATGGCGCAATATCACCGGGAAAACCCTTTTAATGTTGCTGTTCTCGCCGGCGACAATATCTACAATAACGGCGAATTTGAAAAAATTAATGCTGTTTTCGAGAAGCCTTATCAGCCGTTATTGCAGCAAAACGTAAAATTTTATGCTTGTCTGGGAAATCACGACATCCGCACTGGTAACGGCGACCAGCAAGTTAAATATGCTGGTTTTAATATGCAAGGTCGCTACTATACTTTTCGCCGCGATCCGGTACAGTTTTTTGCTTTAGATACCAATCACAATGCTGACTGGGAAAATCAGCTTGTTTGGCTGGAAAAAGAGTTGAGTCAGAGCACCGCACCTTGGAAAGTTGTGTTCGGTCACCACCCGATTTATTCCTCTGGCGTCTACGGATCGAATCAATCTTTTATTAAGAGTTTGGCGCCTTTGTTTCAAAAGTACGGCGTGCAGCTTTATATCAACGGACACGAGCACAGTTACGAACGCACTCGCTCGATTAACGGTACGACTTATTTAATTTGCGGTGCCGGCGCGGGCACTCGTCCCGTGGGGCGTTCTGAGTGGACGGAGTATTCTGCTAGCCGCCTGAGTTTTGCGACGTTTGATGTCTATGATGACCGGATGTTTGTCAGTTCTATCGGTACTGACAAACGGGTTTTCGACCGAGGGGTGATTCAAGTGCGATCGGCTTAATTCAGATTATATTCAGGAGCAAACAAAATGAATAGGGGTTTTAGAGCCAATAAAACTGGTTTTGTTTTAGAAACAACTGTAGAAGGTACGTTGAGAGGCCACGGATATCTCGAAATATGCCCCCAGTTGCCGAAAAAGCGCAAGCGAGATTGGCTCTTAATCTCTACTGAAAATCCCAAGCGATATGCTAAACAGGTTTATATCGGGTCTAGCATTTATGAAACTGAAATAAATGTCGATTTTTATATTGTGGGTTCCGGTTTGTTTCCTCGGGGTCTAATTGTTGAGTGCAAGTGGCAAGAAGACAAAGGTTCAGTAGACGAGAAGTATCCTTACCTCAATTTAAATATTAAAAATTGTTATCCGGTGCCAACTATTGTTATAGTGGGCGGTGACGGTATGAGGCAAGGTTCGATCGACTGGTTTAAAAAACAAATTCCTGAGAATCAAAATCTGTTGGCAGTTTACAAGCTCGAAGGTTTTATTACCTGGGCTAACAAATATCTGTAACAGGAATTACAAAACTTTGCCGAGTGTCGCAACCACGTATTGCTCATACAAAATATGCTTAATTAGAGACTTGGCTTAAGTAAGATTTAAAATGAACGTATTAATAATTCCTGGATTTTTCCGCGTTTGAGACTATTACAATTAATTCCCCTTGAGGCTGATATTTCAATGAGTTTTGGTAGAGACTTCTTTGGAAAAACTTGAGTATCACTGTAGATTTTTTCAATAAAATCGCAGTTAGAATTAGACAGCATAACTTTCACGCCCCGTTCTGCAAGTTCTGCAAAAATATCTCTCAGTTTAAGCTGTTCCGATTCTTTGAAATTATCGCGGCTGTAAGTCGTGAAGTTACTGGTAGCACTGATTGGATAATAAGGCGGGTCAAAATAAACAAAGTCTTCGCTGCTTGTAGCAAAATTCAAAATTTCCTCGAATTTTCTGACTTCTATTTGAGCGGGCGCGAGTAAAGATGAAACCGCTCGCAGTAAATCTGCTTGACAAATGTTAGGATTTTTGTATCGACCTATGGGAACATTAAATTCACCTTTTGAGTTTTCTCTGTAGAGGCCGTTGTAACAAGTTTTATTTAGGTAAATCAGGCGTGCTGCTTTTTCTGTATCTGTTTTGTAGGAGCGCGATCGCACCCAGTAATAATAATCTTTATTGTCCCTACTATGTTCTAACTGATGCTCCTCTAAAAGTAGAATCAGTTCCTCAACTTTATCCCTGACACAGCGATAAGCATTAATCAACTCAGGATTAATATCTGTTAAAACAGCTTGCAAACCAGGGTGCTGCTGTGCTAAGTAAAAAAATACAGCTCCGCCACCCAAAAAAGGCTCGTAGTAAGTTGTGAACTTTTCAGGAAAATAAGGTTGATATTGTCCAATCAACCTAGTTTTGCCTCCTGCCCATTTCAGGAAGGGACGTGGCAAGACGAAAGAAGTTGCGGCAGCAGACATTTATCTAGAAATAACGGCCCTATAATATTTATCACAACTAGAACTCAATAGAAATACTTCTGAAGTTCTTACCGGAGGTCGCGTGGCATTAAACAGACAGTGCCGGAGCCATCGGCGAAAAGTTTTCGTTAGAATTATATATGTCAGCCTCGGCGGCAAAAATGCCCGATCGCCCGATCGGCAGATTTAGCTTCGGCTGTGCCAAAATTGTCTAACTCGCTCACAAGTGTTACCAGTCAAAGATGGTGCTGTGACACTTTACCCCACCAAGCTCATGCAAGATTTTATTAATAACGTCTCTCGCTACCCGCGCTTTTTCATCACGATATGTCTGGGAATTTTCTTTTTCCTGTTCGAGCGACTCAAACCCCTGCTCGATCGACCGGCAACTGCAATCGCCCTGATTAGTTCGATTGTAGCGACTTTTGTCTTTCTAACTTTTACACTGCGCGCCATGTTAGGCCTGAGTTCGGTTTAAAGCCAAGCTAAAGCGCAAATATCAACGGCAAATTCAGTTAAAACACTAACTTCCAAAGTAACTGCCAACTCTTGCAGGCGATCGCACACTTGACAAGAGTCGCTGCGATAGATTGGAAGAGGAAAAAATTGCGCTAGTTACGGCAGTGCTCCTCAACAAAGGGGCAGGCAAACATTACCGAAGTGCAGGACAAGCCTTTGGGGCCATCAACATTCACTGGGGAAATACTGCACCTCTGTTTCCCCGATGTCCACTTAATCCTTAGGAAGCGGCATCTCCCGCCCCGCTTTCCTCTCCCGTTAACCTGACGGTATCACGAGAGTTTCCAGCGGACAAGACAGATGAAGTTTGAACATATCTATCAATTTTTTCAAGACCCCCCTCCTGTTTATCTAAACAAGGAATTAGCTGTGTGCTACATTCTCTCCGTGTTATTGCGCGGAGATTCCTACGGTACAGAACTGATTGGCCAACTAGAGAGGGAATTCCCCATCTACCGACTTTCTGATACCGTTCTTTACAGCGCTTTGAAATTCCTCGAAGATGAAGGCGTAATCACGGGTTACTGGAAAAAAGTAGAAGGACGCGGCCGCCCCCGCCGGATGTATCAAATCCTCCCTGAGTGGCGGCACCAAGCTCAAGACCTAGCTCGTCTCTGGCATGAGTACATCGGTCAGGGAAACGGCGCGTCCGATCGTCGTTCCCGCGCCTTAGAAACTGGTCAGACGGGTTAACCGAGTTTGAATCGGATGCCTAAACCCAAGAGAAGCTGGCGCTACTTGCAAAGCGATTTGCCCGATTGCCTTCGCTTTGCTCGATCGCCCGCGGCACAGCTATTAAAGCAGCTACACTACGTCAGGACTTACGCATTGTCACTTGAGAATTAGCGACGATGGGGAGATATGGGAATTGGGTGATGCAGAGCAAAACCTCTTGCTACAAAGCTTTCTGCGAATTTTGATAACAAAGTGTCTGCGTAAGTCCTCGATCGCTTTCGTATGTCAAGTTCTGTAAAGTAATAGTAGAGAATTTCAATTACACAAACTTCTACCGATGGATACTGCTGTTCTTCCTTCAACATTTGTGCTAACGCTACTGCTGGCTGTTGGCTTGTTTTTCTTCATCAAGGCTTCAGTCAAAGATCGAATCGAACAAGTCAAGCTGGCTTCCGAGAGCGCCCAAGAGTTACTGTTAGCCGACTTACAACAGTATTTTGCCGATAGAGCTTACCGAGTTGCAGCCGTCGATGCCCCCAACTATAAAGTCACGTTTGAGGGTTTTGTGCGGCCGAGTTGGTTTCTAGCTATTTTTCTAACTCTGCTGAGTGCAGGCGGCGCTCTGTGCTTGGGGCTGGTTTTGGGGATGCTAGTTCCCCAACAGGGTCAAATTTTCCTAGCTTTGGTACTGCTGTCCCCGCTGGCGGGGGTATTTTACTGGAAAAAAGCTGGGCGCTCTGAGCAAGTCTCCCTCAAACTCGAATCAGTTGCTGAGTCTGGAAGCCAAACCAAGAGCTTTGTTACTGTCAGAGCTCACCGCGATGAACTAGCAGCCATGCAAAAAGCTTTAGATTTGAAACCGCTCGATTAAAAGTTTGACGCGGAACGTTTTTTGATATGCTAGATGCCGTAGTTAGACTTCGATCTGACAAACCGATGACTCAAGAGGGGCTTCCTCGTTGGCTGTTTTTTTGATCCACTTGTTCGATCGACCAAACAGTAAAAAAAACCATTATCGTGAAAGTGCCAATTGTGGCGATCGCCCTTGGGCTGCGATCGAGCCTTTTGCGATGGCTCCTTATACCCTAATTCCTAAGGACTTTTCGCATAAATTTCAGTTGGCACTCTCCAGACAATGAGAACTCTCGCGCTTTTGTTAAAAGACTTAGAAAAACATTGCTGTCAATGTTTTGAGCTAAACATTTTGAGCTATGCGCGGCTGGCTGACACCACAGGAATTTTTTCTGTGGTAGCTTCCAACATCACCTTTAAGCTGGGAAACAAGAAATGGTTCTCTTCTACGTATTGGGCTCCAAATAAACCTTTTTCAGCCCAGAAGTATCTGTCAGTGGTATGCTCGTTACGCTTGACTAACAGCAAAGCTGGGGGAGCAATGCCTTCTGCATGGATGAACTTGCGAGCCGCTGTTACGGGTTTATCTTCGCCGCTCTCGATGCTATATTGAGGCACACACTCTAAAATTCTGCGTCCTTCTTGTCGGCGGCGACTCTTGCGTTTGCGTCTCCTGGCCAATTTCTTTACCTCCTCTGTGAGCAGACAGTATGAGCAGACAGGTTGTAATGATAGCTACCAAATCCGAGGCCAGTATATCCGTTCTAGCTCAAAAATTCAACTGTTTTTAATATATCGACATAATCTTAACATTCCTGCCGATCGACAAAAGTGTAGCGGTTGTGGTATGGTGGGCCGCAACTTCCGGCAAGAGCCAAGCTTGGGGATCGGTGGAAACTACGCGGACCCGGATGCGGGGCAATTTGGGTTCATGAAAGCCCCATGCCTTCAACATAGCTGGCTTCTATCAAAGCGAAAAAACCTGAAATCTAAAAGTCTCTCATCAGTAATCGGTAGCCGCTCGTTTGTAATTTACTTAGAATTCCGTTAGATATCTTAATGTGGCGCTCATGTTAATGCCAGCCAGTTCCGAATTTGTCAAACTTTGCCGCTCGCAGGTGGCCATCGCCGTTAGTTTGGGAGCGAAATTCAGCGCGGTATACCTGACACAAGAGTTGGTAGAAGGCAGCGAAGCAAAGTTGGTGCAGATCGCTGTTTACCCAGAAACCTCAGCCGAATCGGAAGAAAATCAGGGGTTGAGGTTGCAATCTTCCGAAAGCTCGACAGTCAAACCGGTACCGCGACTGCTGGCGCCGCCTCTTGTGGCAGAAGAATCAACGGTAGAGGCGATCGCACCCGAGCGACTTCCGGGTGAGGAGCGCAGTTCCCATCAGTGTCAAGGCCCGGAGAATGTGTGGCAGCAGCGCAGGCAAATTGTGACGCCTCTGATACACGAGGGAGCTGTAATGGGACTTCTAGTCAGCGGTCGGCAAGACAGACCTTGGAACGAGCGAGAGGAGGCTCAGATACAACAAATTGCTCGCACCTTAGCCCTAGCCTGCATTTTAGACCAGCGATCGCAGTGGATGCAGCAGGAATTGGGTACGAGTCGGCAAATCCAGGCTCAGGTTTACGACACGATGCACAATTTGCTGCACCAGTTCAAAAGTCCGCTGACAGCGTTGCGAACTTTTGGCAAGCTGTTAACGCGGCGGCTGGTACCGGAAGACAAAAACCGCAATGTGGCTTTTAGTATTGTCCGAGAGAGCGATCGGCTGCAAGAGTTGCTCGGCCAGTTCGATCGAACCGTTGACACCGGCGAAGCACATCTAAAACTGCGATCGGGTACTTCAGAAAAAGCAATCTCCAATGTGGAATCAATGCGGCATTCTCCTCTGTCGCTGTCACCTGCTGCCAATTTGCAGGAATCCTGTTTTGTGGCAGAAGTCTTAAAACCGCTGTTAATTTCCGCCGAAGCGATGGCATCTGAAAGGAATCTGAAATTAGTAGCCGACATTCCGGCGGATTTGCCACCTGTCTGGGCGAACGATCGAGCTTTGCGCGAGGTTTTGAGCAATTTAATTGACAATGCTTTGAAATATACCCCTGGCGGCCGCCAAATTTATATTAAAGTAAGGTACAAAGCAGCGGATGGCGATCGGGCCGGATACAGCCAACTGCCTGCCATAGCAGTTGCAGTCAGCGACACTGGTTCCGGCATTCCCCCCCAGGATTTAGAGCATTTATTTGAGCGGCACTACCGGGGAGAAAAAGCGCAGACCGAAATTCCTGGGACAGGATTGGGTTTGGCGATCGCCCGGGATTTAGTCCGCCAAATGCAAGGAGAAATAGAAGTATTTTCCCCAGTCAATCCTGAATGGCTGCCCTCAGCAGAAACTAATTTATTATATCCAACGGAGCGTGGCACTACATTTGTGGTTTGGCTACCCGTGAATAAGTAACGATCCCTATTGAGCAGAGACATTTTTTATGAAGCATCTGCATTTATTCGATCAAATTCCCAAGCTGTCAAATTCTTTAGAACTTTTCAAAAAACACTTTTTTCGTGTACGGTTTTTAGCGGCTTTTAACATTCTGACTGTTCTGATTTTGGGCTGGCTGAGCGTATACGCAAAACTCAACAATCAGGGAGACGGAGTTGAACGCCTGTTTAGCGATCCTTTTAATTTCTGGTTTCCTTACGAAGGCATTTTAACCGGAGTTTCCGAAATCCTCTGGTGTGCCCCAGTCGCACTTTGTGCATTTACTTTCGGAGTGCTGCGCCATAAAAATCCGCGCAGTCGAGCGGCAATCTTCTTATTTTTTAGTGCTTTACTACTCGGAGTCTTTTTCCTGGATGACAGGTTTCGGATGACTTTGATTATTTCTCGGTTGGGAATATCTAAGAAATTAATTTATTTGTGTTATGGTAGTGCTGTTTTCCTTTACGGAGTTAAGTTTTGGCGATACATGAAAACCACTCCTTACCTGCCATTAGTCGCAGCCTTTCTCTTGTTCGCTATCTCTCGGTTTGCGGATATGTTAAACTTGCAAAGTCAAGGAGTACACGCGATGTTAGAAGATGGCACTAAATTATTAGCTCTTCTGAATTTAGCCCTGTATTTTTGGCACGTATGTCATCAGGAAGTTTGGCGGCATTTGCAGCAAAGCAAAGATCGTTGAGCAGATGGTATTACAAAAAAAGGCGTTGCTGAATTAGGGTATCACTAAGCAACGCCGGCGATCGCATACGATGCAAATAATTTCTTTGATTTTGATAGGGCATCGGAAGATGAGCAAACTTTAGATAGTGAATTAATAGTCGAAGGGAATGTCTGAGCAACTTGTTGCGTGATGTAGAATAACAAAAAGTTTTTCCTGTCAAACGAGCTATCAGGATGTGTTAATCTTGTATTTACGCGCTCAACAATTCAGCAGCGTTCTAATTGATGTATCACCGGGTTCATAGGCTTTAACTATTTTTTTACGAAACTCGATCGAATAAAGTGTTATTTGAGCCACTTATCTACTGAATGCAGTGTACTAAACATACATGGAATTTGCTGTATTTTTACGGCACAGTTGGTAAAGGCTTGGAAGAGATTGTTAAAAAATATATTAAAAACCAACACAATTAAGTTAGAAGAATGCGGCTTTCATCCGCAGTGCCTATCACCACCCCTTCAGGGGTGGGGATAGGCGCCAAAAAAGTCTGTCAGAATTCTGATTACTTAGCAATTAGCAATTACCCGGTTCTCATGCAACTGAAAACCGCTATACGATCAATTGCCAGATGAGCTTTCTAAGCCATAGCTACCGCGAGATGGGGTGCTATACAGATAGTAGGCATCTCAATAATAAACTGCGTTCCCTGCTCTGGCGTAGAAATACAATCCAATTGAGCGCAGTGTTTTTCTAGCAGAATTTTTTTGCTGATTGACAATCCCATGCCTGTACCTTTTCCGATTGGTTTAGTAGTAAAAAAGGGAGTGAAAAGTTTAGCACGAACTTTCTCGGTCATGCCAGCGCCATTATCGGCAATTGTTATCCGAATGCCTGAACCCGTGCTAATGTTCTCCTGCGAACTACCCGGTATGACTTCAGTACGAATCAAAATCTGCGGGTAAAAAACTCTACCCTCTTCTCTACTTCCCCGCTCTTCCAAAGCATCTATAGCATTCGCTAAAAGGTTCATAAACACCTGATTAAGCTGACCTGCATAACAGGTC